>DASWMM010000238.1:0-13736 GCA_036399755.1 Allosphingosinicella sp. | reverse complement strand
GGCAGCAGGAACGGCGCGATCGTCGGGATCACGCCCATCCGCAGGTCGCCCGACAAGGGCTTGCCCGCCGCCCGCGCCATCTCCGCAAGCTCGTCCGCTTCGCGAAGCACCCGCCGCGCCTTGTCGGCGATCCGCTCGCCCAGCGGCGTGAACCGCACCACCCGCCGGGTCCGCTCCACCAGCGTCACGCCGATCAGCGTCTCGAGCTCGCGCAGGCCCGCGGACAGCGTCGACTGCGTCACGAAACACGCCTCCGCCGCCCGCCCGAAATGGCCATGGTCCTTGAGCGCGACGAGGTACTGGAGCTGCTTCAAAGTCGGAAGATGCGTACTCACTGGCTAATCGTCTCACTCGATCAATACGCAAAACTTAATCAATTTGCGCAATCACCGCCAGCCCCTATATCGGCCTCACGATGTGACGCTCCGCGGCACTTTCGACCACATCCAGCAGGAGGCTCAATATGCTCACCGTAGGCGATACGCTCCCCACCCTCACCGTCCCCGTCCAGCAGGGCGGCAATCTCCCCGCCGGCGAAACCCTCAACCTCGCCGAAACCAATGGAAAGTGGAAAATCCTCTTCTACTGGCCCAAGGATTTCACCTTCGTCTGCCCGACCGAGATCATCGGCTACGGCGAGTTGAAGAGCGATTTCGAGGACCGCGACACCGTCCTGATCGGCGCCTCTACCGACACCGATTTCGTCCACCACGCCTGGCGCAAGTCCGACGAGCGCCTCGCCGCGGCCGATTTCCCGTGGATCGCCGACAACAAGAAAGAGCTCGCCTCCTCCCTCGGCATCCTGGCCAAGGATGAAGGCGTCGCCTTTCGCGCGACCTTCATCGTCGATCCGGACAACGTCATCCAGCACGTCACGGTGAACGGCCTCAACGTCGGCCGCAACCCGCAGGAAACCCTGCGCGTCCTCGACGCCCTGCAGACCGACGAACTGTGCCCCTGCAACTGGCAGGAAGGCCAGGAGCCGCTGCGCCCAGCCGCTTAAGCTCAGGCTCGCCTGAACGATCAAGGGGGCGCGGGAACAGGTTTTCCGCGCCCCTTTTTCATCATTCCTCCCCTGCTTTTGCAGGGGAGGGGGACCACCCGAAGGGTGGTGGAGGGGCGGCGGAGGCGAAGCCGGAGCCGATCTCCTCGCTTCGCTCGGCCCCTCCACCATGCTGCGCATGGTCCCCCTCCCCCGGAAATCCGGGGGAGGAGCAACAAAAGGATCACCCCCATGTCCCTCAAGGAATTCGCCGATACCCTGCCCGATTACGCCAAGGACCTGCGCCTCAACCTCTCCTCCCTGCTCAACGACCAGACGCTTGGCGACCAGCGCAAATACGGCCTGCTCCTCGCCTGCGCCCACGGCTCCGGCTACCGCCCGGTGGTTGCCGCCGCCGAAGCCGAAGTGGACGGCAAGCTCAGCCCCGAAGCCGCCAACGCCGCCCGCGCCGCCGCGGCCGTGATGGCGATGAACAACGTCTACTACCGCTTCGTCCACCTCGCCTCGAACCCCGAATACGGCACCCTTCCGGCCAAGCTGCGCATGAACGCCATCGCCACCCACGGCATCGAGAAGGACGATTTCGAGCTGTTCAGCCTCGCCGTCTCGGCCATGAACGGCTGCGGCATGTGCATCGACAGCCACGAACGCGTCCTTCAGCAGCACGGCGTAAAAGCCGAAACCATCCAGGCCGCCGCCCGCGTCGGCGCGGTGGTGAAAGCGATCGCCACCGTCCACGCGACGCTTTGAGGGCCTTGGGCTGAGCGGCGCGCCATGCTAGGGGCGCCGCCATGCTCAACCTGAATGGTATCACGGTGCGCCTTGGCGGGCGTACGATCCTCGACCGCGCCACCGCCGCCCTTCCGCCGCGCGCCCGTATCGGCCTCATCGGCCGCAACGGCGCCGGCAAGTCGACCCTGGTCCGCGTCGTCGCCGGCCAGCTCGATCCCGACGAAGGCGCCGCCGAGATGCCGCGCGGCGCCCGCATCGGCTACATCGCCCAAGAGGCGCCGTCGGGCGAGACCACCCCCTTTGAAACCGTGCTCGCCGCCGATCTGGAGCGCGCCGCGCTCCTGAACGAAGCCGACACCGTCCAGGATCTCGGCCGCCTCGGCGAGATCCACGAGCGCCTGAACGCCATCGACGCCCACGCCGCTCCGTCGCGCGCCGCGCGGATCCTTGTCGGCCTCGGCTTCGACGAAGAGGCCCAGCACCAGCCGCTCGACAGCTTCTCCGGCGGCTGGAAGATGCGCGTCGCGCTTGCTGCGCTTCTCTTCTCCGAGCCCGACCTCCTGCTCCTCGACGAGCCTTCCAACCACCTCGACCTCGAAGCGGTGCTGTGGCTCGAGGACTTCCTACAAAGCTACCGCGCCACCATCCTGATCGTCAGCCACGAGCGCGACTTCCTCAACAACGTCGTGGACCACATCCTCCACCTCGAACGCGGCAAGCTCACCCTTTACCCCGGCGGCTACGACGCCTTCGAGCGCCAGCGCGCCGAGCGCCAGGCCCAGCTCGCCGCCGCCCGCGCCAACCAGGTGGCGCAGCAGGACAAGCTCAAGGACTTCATCGCCCGCAACTCCGCCCGCGCGTCCACCGCCAAGCAGGCGCAGAGCCGCGTCAAGGCGCTCGCCCGGATGCAGCCGATCGCGGAACTGGCGAACGATCCCTCGCTGTCCTTCGGATTCCCCAATCCGTCCGAGCTTCGCCCGCCGTTGGTCACCCTCGACATGGCCTCGGTCGGCTACGGCGACACCCCGGTTCTCCAGCGGGTCAACCTCCGCCTCGACCCGACTGACCGGATCGCGCTGCTCGGCCGCAACGGCAACGGCAAGACCACGCTCGCCCGCCTCCTCGCCGCCCAGCTTGCGCCGATGGACGGGGAGATCAACGCCAGCGGCAAGATGAAGGTCGGCTATTTCACCCAGTACCAGGTCGAGGAACTCGACGGTGCCGACACGCCCTTGGAACACATGTCCCGCCAGATGAGGGGCGCCACCCCCTCCGCCGTCCGCGCCCAGCTCGGCCGCTTCGGCTTTTCGGCGGACAAGGCGACGACGGAGGTGCGCAAGCTCTCGGGCGGCGAGCGCGCCCGCCTGGCCCTTGCCCTGATCACCCGCGAAGCGCCGCACATGCTGATCCTCGACGAGCCGACCAACCACTTGGACGTCGATTCCCGCGAGGCGCTCGTCCAGGCGCTCAACGACTATTCGGGCGCCGTGGTTCTGGTCAGCCACGACCGCCATATGATCGAGCTTACCGCCGACCGCCTGGTCCTCGTCCACGACGGCACCGCGGCGGAATATGACGGCAGCCTTGACGACTACACCTCGATGATCCTCCAAAAGGACAACGGCTCGGCCAAGTCGGAGCCCAAGGCCAACCGCAAGGACGAACGCCGCGCCGCCGCCGCCGCCCGCGAAAAAAGCAAGGCCCTGCGCACCAGGGCCAAGGCCGCCGAAGCCGACGTCGCCAAGCTCACCGCCCAGCGCGGCGCCGTCGATCGCGCCATGTTCGACCCCTCCGCCGCCGAACCCGCCCTTTCCAAGCTCACCATGACCGAACTGATGAAGCGCCGCGCTGAACTCGAAGCGCAGATCGCCGAAGCGGAAGCGCGCTGGCTCGAAGCCTCGGAAGGCGTGGAAACCACCGAAGCCGCCTGAGCAGGCCAACCCCTTACCCGCGTCGGATGACAGGCCCTTCCATCTCCCCTAGGGCCGCCCGATGAGCGACGGCTTCCTCAGCTCGGCAATTATGCTGCTCGCCCTTGTCCTGTTCGTCAGCGACCGGATCCGCCCCGACGCGGTGGCGCTTATCGTGCTCCTGCTCGGCTGGATGAGCGGCCTGGTCAGCCTCGAAGGCGCGCTTGCCGGCTTCGGCTCGCCCGCCGTGCTGATCGTCGCCGCGGTGCTCGTCGTCGGCCGCGCGGTGGAATATACCGGCGGCGCCCAGGCGATGACCGCCTTCCTGATCCCCAACGTCCGCTTCCCCAGCGTGCGGATCGGCGGCGTGCTGCTGATGGGCACGCTCCTTTCCGCCTTCATGAACAACATCGCCGCACTCGCCATCACCATGCCGATCGCGCTCACCATTGCCCGCGATCACAAGCTTCCGCCCGGCGCGGTGCTGATGCCGCTCTCCTTCGCCACCATCCTCGGCGGCATGACGACGCTGATCGGCACCCCCGCCAACCTCATCGTCTCCTCCGTGCGCGAGGATACGGTGGGCAAGCCCTTCGGCATGTTCGACATGACCCCGGTTGCCGCCGCGGTTGCGGGCGCCGGCCTCCTTTATTTGCTCCTCATCGGCTGGCGCATCACCCCCCGCCGCGGCGGCACCGGGCTGGAGACAGCCCGCCGGGTGCTCGCCTTCGAGCTCGGCATGCCGATGGGCGCCTTCAAGGGCGACATCACTCTGGCGAGCGCGCGCCGAAACCTGCGCGATGCAGGCGCCTCCCTCCTCGCCGTGCTCCGCGACGGCGAGCGGGTGCGTCTCGAACCGCACGCCCGCCTCCGCTACGATGATCGCGTGCTGGTGATGAGCCGCGACCACCCTTGGGAAGTCGCGGAGAAAGCCCGCTTGATCCCCGACACGCCCGAGCACCACCTGCCCGACCGCGTCACCGCCCACGTCTCGGTGATCCACGGCTCCTCACTGGTCGGCCAAGGCTATGGTTCCCTGGAAGCGCTCACCGGCGGCGAGGTCGAACTGGTCGCCGGCGGCCCCCGCGCGGCGCGCCTCCGCCGCCCGCTGGCAAGCAACAGCATCGAGCCCGGCGACCAGCTCTTCCTGCGCGGCGCGCCCGACGCGCTCGCCGATCTCATCCGCCGCGGGCGCCTGCTCGAAGTCGGCCGGCGGGCCGCGCCGGTGAGGGCAGGGCGCCCGGCCGTTCTGGTCATCGCCATCTACGCGGCGGCCGTCTTGCTCTCCGCCGTGTTCGGCATCTCGCCGACCGCAACCTTCATCGGCGCTGCCCTCGCCATCTGCCTGCTGCGCCTGCTCCCTGCCGACGAAGCCTATCGCTCGGTCGATCTCCCCGTCATCGTCCTTCTCGCCGCGATGATCCCCATCGGCCGCGCCTTTGACGAAGCCGGAGGAAGCGACGCCATTGCCGCGGCGATCGGCTGGACGGTCGGCGGCGCGCCGTTGTTCGTGATGCTGGCCGTCATCGTCGGCCTCACCATGATCCTCACCGTCTTCCTCAACAATGTCGCGACCGCTCTGGTCATGGCGCAGGTCGGAGTAGGCGCCGCCGCCAATCTCGGCATCAACCCGGACGCGGCCCTTCTCGCGGTCCTGATCGGCTCATCCTGCGATTTCCTCACCCCCATCGGCCACCAGAACAACCTGCTGGTCATGCGCCCCGGCAACTACCTGTTCCGCGACTATCCCAAGGTCGGTGCCCCATTATCGATCATCGCCGTGCTGCTTACCGCTTGGGTTCTCAGCCGAATCTATGGTTGAAGGCGGGTTAGCCAAACCATCGGGAGTTTGCGCCGCCGTGCCGCGCCGGACCTGGATCATCGCCGCCCTTTCGCTCGCCGCCCTTGGGGGCTGCGGCAACGAGGCCGCGCGCACGCCGGAGCCCGCCGCCAGCCCGCAACGCGCCGCGCTCGCGCCGGTGGTCGTTCCCCCTGAAGTCGCCAAGGCCTATGCGGCGCGCGGCCACCGCCCAATCTGGGTGGATGCGCAGGGGGTGAAACCGGAAGGCAAGGCGCTCCTCCACCGCCTCGCCACCGCCGATGTCGAGGGGCTCGATCCGTCCGCCTACCGCATCGCCGAGATCCAGGCCGCAATCGCCGCCGGACCCAGCGATCGCGCCGCCATGGCCCACGCCGATCTCCTCCTCTCGCGAGCCTACGCGACCTATCTCGCCGACCTTCACCGCCCGGTGCGGACCCTTCGCTATATCGACGACGGCATCGCGCCGGAGCCTGCCGACGTGCCCGCCGCGCTCACCGCCGCGAAGCCCGGCCAAGCCGCGCGCCTCAACCCCCTCTACGAGGCCTTGCGCAGCGCCGCCGTCCAGTGGCGCGCCGCCCACCCGCAGCCCGGCGCCCGCGAAATAGCCCTGATCCGCGCCAACCTGGAACGCGCCCGCGCCATCCCGGCCCACCCCGGCCGCTACATCATCGTCGACACCGGCTCCGCCCGCCTCTGGATGATCGACGGCGAGCAGGTGGACGGCCCGATGCGCGTCATCGTCGGCAAGCCGAACATGCAGACCCCGGCCATCGCCGGCCTGCTCCGCTTCGTGACCCTGAACCCCTATTGGAACGTCCCGCCCGACCTTGCCGGGGAACGCGCGAAACGGGTGCTAAAGGAAGGCACCGGCTTCCTGACACGCGAACGCATCGAAGTGCTCTCCGACTGGGGCGACAGCCCCCGTGTGATGAAGCTTTCCCAGGTAAACTGGCGCGCCGCCGCCACCGGCAGGGTGAAGCTGCGCATGCGTCAGCTTCCCGGCGGCTCGAATGTGATGGGCACGGTGAAGTTCATGATGCCCAATGAGCTCGGCATCTACCTCCACGATTTCCCGGAAAAGTCGCTGTTCGCGCGCTCCGCCCGCACCATCAGCTCCGGCTGCGTCCGCGTCGCCGATGCGCCCCGCCTCGCCGCCTGGCTGTTCAATGGCTCGGCCCCAAAGCCGCGCGGCACCGCGCCCGAGCAGCGCGTCGACCTTCCCGAACCGGTGCCCGTCTACCTCACCTACCTGACGATGCTGCCCGCCAAAGGCGGCGGCCTCGTCTTCGGCCCCGACCCCTACAAGCGCGACGCTGCTGCTCTCGCGTCCCTCGGTCCGGCGCCCAGCCCGCGAGCCTAGTGGCCGGGCCACTCCCAAAGATTCGTTCGTCCCGAGCGTAGTCGAGGGGCGCACCTCCGACGCCTGTGCAGCGCCCCTCGACTTCGCTCGGGACGAACGAGGATGGTAGGGTACTCGGATTTAGCCTCCCCCCTCTGAGCCTCAATAAGCCCGCCGCTGCGCCGCCACCATCATCCGGATCAGCATCGCCACCGGCCGCGGCACGCCCACCTTGCCCTGCACCCACAAGCTCACCGACGAGCGGCTGACGCCGATCGCTTCGGCAAGGTCGCCATGCGTCGCGTAGCCGAGCTTGCGCATCGCCCCGCGAAGCTCCTCGGGCGGCATAGAGGCGGCAAGCGGGTCCATTTCTCTCCTCAGCCGAGCGCCTGGACCAGCCCGTACAGGCTGGTGGCGGTGAGCACGATCCCGACCAGCGGCAGCATCCAGCGCGCCGACACCCGTGCCGCGACATAGCCGCCGAACGGCGCCGCCGCGAGCCCGCCGATCAGCAGGCCCAGCGCCGGCGCGCCAAGCCCGGAAAAGCCGATCGACGCCATGAAGGTCGCGGTGATCGCCGCCGCCAGGAACACCTCAACCGTATTCACCGTGCCCACCGCAATGCGCGGCGTGCCGCCCTGCACGATCAGATTGGAGGTGACGATCGGCCCCCAGCCGCCGCCCCCCGCCGCGTCCAGGAACCCGCCGGCAAGCCCAAGCGGCTCCACGATCCGCGGGCTCCGCTCCCGGTGCTGCTTGGTCAGGCCTCGCCACAGCAGGAAGGTGCCGATGCCGCATAGGTAGGCCAGCACCAGCGGCTTCGCCCACCGCTCGGGCAGCTCGACCAGCGCATAAGCCCCCGCCACCCCGCCGATCAGCCCGGGGATCAGCAGCCGCCGGAACAGCCGCCAATCGACATTCCTGTAATAGATATGGCTCGCCGCCGAAACCGCGCCGGTGAAGTTCTTGATCGTGTGGACGATGCCGGATGCCGCCGCGGGAGGTACACCCAGGCTGATCAGCAAGGTGTTGGAAATCACCCCGAACGCCATCCCCAAAGCGCCGTCGATCATCTGCGCGACAAAGCCGACCGCGATGTAGGGCAGCAGGTCGGCAGGGCCGAAACTGGACAGGTCGAACATGGCCCCCCGGGCGCCTTTGGTGGTTGCTCCATCTCTCGGGGAGGGCGCCCGCCTCAGGCAAGCGAAAAGCGCCGGGCCGGAAAGTTGGCCGGTTCGCTGGATATTCGCAGCCGCCGCCCTTATCTTGGCGCGCTGAGCGGAGACAAGGGATCGCTTATGCTGGCGGGGTTGGTTGCATATCTGGATTCGATCAAGGCGCGCGATCCCGCGCCGCGCTCGCGCTGGGAAATCCTGCTTTACCCGGGCGTGCTCTCCGTCGGCATGCACCGCATCGCCCACTGGTTGTTCCGCGGAGAGCTCTACTTTTTGGCCCGGTTCATCAACCACCTGGCCCGCTTCCTGACCGGCAACGACATTCACCCGGGCGCGACCATCGGGCGCCACTTCTTTATCGACCACGGTTTCGTGGTGATCGGCGAGACGGCGGTGATCGGCGACAACGTCACCGTTTATCAGCATGTCACCCTGGGCGGCACCAATCCGGCGGGCGGCGTGGCCGGAAGCCGCCACCCGACCATCGGCAACAACGCAATCATCGGCTCGGGCGCGCAGGTGCTTGGCCCGATCACGGTGGGCGACCGGGCACGCATCGGCGCAAACGCCGTCGTCACCCGCGACGTGCCGGAAGGGGCCACCATGATCGGCATTCCGGCGCGCTCCACCCTTGTCGCGGCCGAGCGCTCGTCGGGCAATTTCCTGCCCTACGGCACGCCGTGCACCGAAATGTTCGATCCGCAAACCCAGAAGCTCGAGCTTCTCCAGTGCGAGGTCGAGCTTTTGCGCAAGCGGCTCGCGCAGATCCTCGAAGAACAAGGCGGCCGGGAGCGCGACCGCGCCTGATGGGCACGCTTCACCCGTTTCCGTCCGCCTCCGCGTCGCAGATCGGCTTCACCCGCGCCGAGCTCAGCCGGATCATCGATCTCTACGGACGCATGGTCGCCGCCGGCATGTGGAAGGACTACGCGATCCAGTTCGGCCGCGATCACGCCGCCTTCTGGGCCTTCCGCCGCAGCGCCGAGCGGCCCGAATACCGGATCGAGAAGCGCCCGGCCTTGCGCAACCGCCAGGGCATGTGGGCGCTGGTCAACGAAGCCGGCACCGTGCTTCGCCGCGGCCACGAACTCGGCCCGCTCCTGTCCCCGATCGAGCGGCGGCTGCTCAAAGTCGTCAACGACTGAGCGCTGCGCACCGTCCCGGATTCAATGATCGAAGTCGCTGGTGCCGGCATCCCGGCCGTTGAGCTGCGCCCAGATGCCCTGGGTTCCCGCTTCCTGGGCACGGTTCACGAATTGCGACGCCACCAGCCAGCCCTTAATCGGGCGCAAGGGAAGCAGGGTTCCGGCAACCATGAACGGAACCGACGTCAGCAGGTGGACCCAAACCGGCGGCTCGAAGGCGACCTCGAGCCACACCACGGCTGCGATCAGCGGAAGCGCGATCACGCACAGTGAAAAGAAAGCCGGGCCGTCATCCGGGGTGGCGAAGCGGTAATCCAACCCGCATGTCCCGCATTTGTCGGTGATCCGGAGCCATGATCTGAACATGCGCCCTTGTCCGCAGCGCGGGCACAGGCCCTTCCAGCCGCACTTCATGATCCAGCTGAATTTGCCGTTGCCCGCTGCCGGCGGGGCGGGCGCGGGGGCCTCGTCGTCCATCTCCCTCAGATAGGGACGGCAGGCGGCCTTTGGTAGCGCGGCAGCCGGACAAAATCCGGCCCTCCCTGCATGGGGCAGGAAGGGCCGGGTGAGTGCCGTGGTTGGCTTTGGTCAGGCGGCGGCGGCGGCGTGCGCTGCCGGCCTGTCGAGCACCGGCAGCCGTGACTGCAGCCCGGCCGGAAGCGGCTGGACCACCGAACGCCGCACCGAGTGCCAGAAAGCAGACAGCAACAGCAGCCCCGATCCGATCACAAAGGCGGCAAGCGCGATGTTGAGCTCCACTGCGCCGAACTTGTCGAACAGGCTGATCAGCGCGAACAGCACATAAGCGAGTGCCGAGACGAGAAGCGCCCGCCGGTCCACCGCAAGCGCCGTCAGGCCGAACAGCAGGTAGACGAACAGCACCACCACCGCTTCGCCGATCGTTGCGTCGCCGTCGTTGAGGCCGAGCAGCGAAAAGATCGGGTGAACGATCAGCGGCGCCGCAAGCAGGTGAAGCCAGAAGGCGACATCCGAACGGCGCGTCTCGCGGCGCGGGTCCGACGAATCCCAGCGCATCGCGAACAGGAAGACGCCGAGACCAAGCACCAGCCCGGCCGACAGCATCACATTCTCCAGCATTTCCTGATCGCCGATCCCATAAGCGAGCAGGCCGAGCAAAGTACCGACAACGGTGGCCGCACCCGCGGCGACGGTGATCGGGACTCGGAAACGCCTCCAGTGAAGCCAGGTCGCGCCGCCGGCGACCGCCGCCGAACCGGCCATGATCAGCGCGGCGATCCGTTCGTTGTTCTCGATCGCGTCCATCCCAACGGCGAGGGTAAGAACGGTGGCCGCCGTCATCGCGACGCCGCCGGTAAAGGCGAGCAGGAGCAGGATGCTGGGCAGCGCCATGCGCCGTTTGCGGGTAAAGAACTCGGCCAGGCCCCAGGCGGTGGCGGCAACGAACAACCCGGCGAACGGCGAGGGCCCGTCGCCGCCGATCTTCGGCCCCACCGATTGGCCGATCCACGCCACCGCGAACAGCAGGATCGCCGCGGCGATGCCGACGAAGATGTCGTTGAAGCCGGTGATCAGCCGGAAATGCTCCTCGTCCACGCTCGGCGCACTGCGCTCGGTCGCGACATAGTTGCGAAGCGCGGCGGCGGCATCGGGGGTAAGCACCCCCGCCGCCACCGCGGCCTCGATATCGGTTTCCGAATACATATGTTTCTCCTCCCTGTGCGGAAGAGGCATAGCATAGGTGTATTGCTGTATCAACACAGCAAAGCGTTACGCGCTTCCTTGGAGCGTCCTCAGGATCAGCATCGCCTGCTCCGCGCCCGATTGCGGCACGATCTCGCCGGTGCGGTCGATCACCTTGGCCCAATTCTCCGCCACTTCCTCCACCGTCCGCCGCCCTTCGGGAAGCGCATAGCCCGGTGTCAGCGTCACATAGGCCGCCTGCACGACGCCGCCGCCCGCGCCGACGATGACGTTGGAGGGCGCGTCCTCCGACACCAGGTACAGCGCCGCCGGAACCACATTCTCCGGGTTGAACAGGCCCAGCATTTCGGGCGGGAAGATGTCCTCGGTCATCCGCGTCGCGGCGGTCGGTGCGATGGTGTTGACCCGCACGCCGTACTTGGCGCCTTCCACGTGCAGCGTCTTGGCGAACCCGGCGAGGCCGAGCTTGGCCGCGCCATAATTGGCTTGCCCAAAATTACCGTACAGCCCGGTCGAACTCGCCGTCATCAGGATTCGGCCATAAGCCTGCGTCCGCATCGTCTCCCACACCGCCTTGGTGCAGATCGCCGAGCCCAGCAGGTGCACGTCCACCACTGCCCGGAAATCGTCGATGCTCATTTTGGCGAAGCTCTTGTCGCGCAGGATGCCGGCATTGTTGATCAGGATGTGGACCGCGCCCCACTTCTCCTTCGCCGCCGCGACCATTGCCTCGACCTGCTCGGCGTCGGTGACGCTTGCGCCGTTGGCCATCGCGATGCCGCCGGCAGCCTCGATCTCCGCCACCACCTTTGCGGCCGCGTCGGACGCGCCCGATCCGTCGCGCGCACCGCCCAGGTCGTTGACCACCACCTTCGCCCCGCGCCGGGCAAGCTCCAGCGCATACGCACGGCCAAGCCCGCCGCCCGCGCCGGTGACGATCGCGACCCGCCCCTCGAATGAAATGGACATGAAAAAACCCTCCTCCGCGCCTCGAATGTGAAGCGCGGAGTAGGGCATGTTCGGCTTGTCGAAAAGCCTCAGCGGCGGCGGACGCCCCGCTCGTAGGTCTGGGTGCAGCGGTCGGTCACGGTGCGCGAACAAGCGGGCAGGGGGCCAGCCATTGCGCCGCCGGTCGAGCCGCTGGCCATTGCGCCGCCGCTCGCCGTGCCGCCGGCCATCGTGCCGCCCGCTGCCGATCCGGCCATTGCGCCTTCGCAGGGCGGATAGCCGCTGCCACCGGCGTTATAACCGGCAGGCGTGCAGGCCATGCCGTCGGGGTCGGTGCCCTGCTGGGTCACGCCGCGCGGGCCGCTGCTCTGGTCGGGATCGTTCACCGTGTTTCCGGTTTGCGCGAAACCGGCACTGCCGAGCATCAAGGCCGCGGCAAAGAATAAGCTCTTCATGGGAAGCATCCTCCTGGTTGGAGCCGCCAACACTCCGGCGGCACCGCATTCAAACGACCCCGGAACGATTTTTCTCCCTGTCTCGCGCCGGGACGCCCCATGGACGCTTCGCCTCGCGCTTTCCGGCCTTTACGCTTATGAAAGAGCATAAGCATAAATGCGGGTGACGATGAGCGACGAGCCGAACCAACCGAACGATGCAAGCGGCATGGCCCTGCCCAGCCGGCGAATCGTGCTTGCGCTCGGCGCCGCCGCCGCCTCGACGGTGGTCACCATCCGCCCGGCGCTCGCCCAGACGGCGGGCTCCGTCCTCAACTGCGAGATCCCGGTGCCCGCGCCCGAAGCGGCCGGAAGCCACATCTCGGCCGACGGCAGCCTCGTCCCCGCCGGCACCCAGGGCGCCTTTCCGCCCGCGCCCCGCCCGATCACCGGCGAGGAAGCCAAGGCCCTGCTCAACGGCGGCCCGACGCCGGCCGGAATGGATGCCGAAGCCGCCCAGGCCTACACCAACTATATTCGCCGTCTGCAGTCGGGGATGAGCGGTTTCACCTGCTACGCCTCCCTGCAGATGCCGCGCTGATCCAGGCAGAGCGGGCCGGCATGGCCGGTCCCACCTTCGTCGCCGACGCGCCCGAAGCGCTCAGCCAGGTCGCCCTCGAAAGCCTTATCGCGCTCTACCACGCCCCCTCGGGCACCACCCACCTCCTCGCGCCCCCCGCGCCGCAAATCCTCGCCGCACTCGCCGGCCGCCCCGGCACCGCCGAAGACGTGCTGGCCCGAATCGCCGAAAGCTTCGACCTCGAAACCGAAGACGCCGCTGCAGCCATGTCCGCCCGCCTGGGCGAGCTCGAAGCCGCTGGCCTGGTCCGCCGCGCATGAGGCACCGCCTCGATCTCAAGATCGGCCCGGTCACCTTCCGCATCGGCTCGGCCTGGCCGCAGCCCATCGCCGAGCTCGCCGCCCTCTACGCGCCATACCCGAAGCCGCACGGCATCGCCGACTTCACCGTCCGCCTCGAACCCGAAAAGCCCTGGCGCCGCCTCATCCGCCCCTCCGTCGCCATCCACGGCGACTACACGCTCCCCGACGCCGCGCCCCTGCCGCTCACCCAGGGCCTCCTCGCCGCCGAAATGGGCATGAACCTGCAAATGGCCCTCGGCCAGAAGCGATACCTCCTGCTCCACGCCGGCACCGTTGAGCGCGGCGGCCGCGCGCTTCTCCTCACCGGCCACTCCGGCGCCGGCAAGTCCACCCTCGCGGCCATGCTGGGGGAAGGGGGCTGGCGCTTCCTTGGCGACGAATTCGCGCTCCTCGATCCCGCCACCGGCCTGATCCATCCTTTTCCCCGCGCAATCAGCCTCAAGAACCAGAGCCTCGCCCTCTTCGACAACGCCGCCCCCGACCGCCTCGGCCCGGTGCTGAAGGGCACCCCCAAGGGCACCATCCGCCACCTCCGCCCCCCCGTCGACGCCATCGCCCGAATGGCCGAGCCCGCCCGCCCCGCCCTCATCCTCTTCCCCCGCT
>DASWMM010000237.1:0-2696 GCA_036399755.1 Allosphingosinicella sp. | reverse complement strand
AATCCGAAGCTTGTCGCACTGGCTTTCCTTGCCTGTTCCTCCGCTGCCGCCGGGCAGACCATCCCCGCGGCCAACCCGCCAAGCCACGGCGGCTGGCTCAAGGTGACCAGCAGCCGCCCCATCGGCGGCCGCTGCCAGCGGTCGCGGGGGGACTGCTTCCGGGTCGTGATCTCGGCCGCGTCGGCCACGGACGACGAAGTGGAGGTCATGGCCGTTTCGGAGGTCAACAGCGATCTGCACGAGGCGACCGGCTTTTCCGATGCCGGCGCCGTGTGCGAAGGCACAAAGTTGGGTGGTCTCCCTTTGGCCGAATCCACCTACGACATGTCGCTCCGGCGCCATGGAGAACCCGCTATCGTTTCGGCGGCTAGCCCCGGGCGCATCGTTGTTGAATATAGCTGCGATTCTTCGTTCGGGCCCGGGCAGAGCGTCTCCTGGAACATCGTACTGGCCGTGCAATCGGATAATGGTGAGCTGATCAAGGGATCCTACACTTTCCCGGATACTCCCGTTCAGACGGCGCCGCGCTGAATGGCCGGCCGCTGACGCTCGGCGCAAAACCACTTTCCTACATGCCCGCTTCCATGGTTCATCCTGCCAGATGGAGAGAACGGCCGACTCGATCCCGCTTTTACGCCACCGCGCCGGCCGCCGCGCCGGCTCTTGCAGGGAACGCACCCCCCGCGAAACCATGTGACATTCGTGACATTCACGATCTTTGGCCACGCACGCTCCGGGCCGCCTCTGCCACGGGGAGGGTATGGCGGGCGCGGCGGGCGCCCAGAAGCCCCGCCGCGCCCACGCGCTCCCCCTTACTCCTCCCCACTCCCAGGCGCGTTCAGCGCGCGGCCCATTTTGGCCGACACGCCGCCGCCCAGCACATTGCCCACCGCCACCTGCAGCTTGTTCTTGAAGCTGTACACTTCGCTGCGCTCGCCGTTCATCATCGCCTTGTAGCCGGCCTTGGCGACGTCTGCGGGGTCGTCCTTGCTCATCTGGCCGACGCGGGTGTCCTCCATTTCGGCGCGCTCGAAGAAGTTGGTGTCGGTGACGCCCGGCTTCAGGCAGGTGAGGGTCACGGCGCTGTCTTTCAGCTCCTCGTGCAGCGCGTCGCAGAAATTGTCCACGAACGCCTTGCTGGCGTGGTAAACCGCCTGGAACGTCCCGCTGAGATGCCCGGCGATCGACCCGGTGACCAGCACCCGCCCTTCGCCGCGCGCCACCATCGCCCCCAGCACCTTCTGGAGGAGGTAGACGGTGCCGGTGATGTTGGTGTCGATCACATGCCGCCACTCGGCCGGATCCTGATCCAGGAAGGCGTGGCCCAAACCGTGCCCGGCATTGGCAAGGAGAATGTCCGGAGTCCGCCCGCCAAGCGCGTCCAGCAGCCGGTCGACGCCCTCGAAGGTGGAAAGGTCGGTCTCCACGCCGCTGACGGCGACGCCGAGCCCCTTCAACTCTGCCTCGGCCTCTCCCAGCGGCGTGTCGGCGGCGGCGATGATGTCGTAACCGTCCTGCGCGGCCAGCTTGGCAAGCTCCAGCCCGATGCCGCTCGATGCGCCGGTAACGATGGCGAGTTTGGTCATGTCCGTCCTTTCTCCAGAAAATGTCGCAACGCCCCGGCGCGCCCCCGGTGCCGCGCCCAGCCACCGGCCCGACACTTCGGCATTGCCGGGAGTGAGTCACCCACCGTCACCCCCGCGAAAGCGGGGGGCCCGCTTCTTCTTACCTCGCCGCTGCCAAGTAGGAGGAATGAAGCGGGATTCCCGCTTTCGCGGGAATGACGGGAGAGAGCTCGCCATACTCACTTCCGAACGCCGCCAGCCCGAGAACAGACAAAGAACAAGTCTCTTGAAATGTAGGAATTCGTTTGATCTACCCTGGTGGATGGACACGAATCGCACCTGGTCGCCCGACGCCCCATCCACCGATGCGGCCGTCTCCCCCTCCACCAAACAACTGCCGTTCGTCTCGAGCGAAGTCGAGAGACCTGTCTCCAGCTCAATCGAGAGACCTGTTTCGAGCGAAGTCGAGAAAAGAATCGGCCGAATCGAAGGCCACCTGCCCGATCTCGTCGATCCGCTCACCCCGTCCGAGCCCGAAAACGCCTTCACCGAAACCCGGTACCTGCGCCACGACGGCTGGACGCCGGAGCGCAAGCGCCTGTTCCTGTCCCGCCTGGCCGAATGCGGAGTCATCGTCGAAGCCTGCGAGGCGGCGGGAATGAGTGCGCGGTCCGCCTACAATCTGCGCGATCGCGATCCGCTGTTCGCCGCCGGCTGGGACGCGGCCAACGTCAAGGCGCGCCAGCCGCTTGCCGACGAGGCCTATTCGCGCGCCCGCAACGGCGTCGTCGAACGCATCTACAAGGACGGCGTGGTGGTCGCCGAGCGCCACCGCTACGACAACCGCCTCACCATGGCGGTGCTCGCCCGCCTGGACGCGCGCATCGACCGCGCGGAGGAGAAGGGCGCCGCCCACCTCGCCGTCGCCGCGCGCTGGAACGAGTATCTCGCCGCCCTCGCCGAGGACCGCCGCGAAGACGGCATGGCCCTGCTCGAAACCGCGCCCGCGGCCACCCCGGCGGCAAATGCGGGACATCGTGAACTTCATGAACTTCGCGACGGCGAGGACCCCGAAATGGACCACCCCGCCGACGTGGACCGCCCCATCGTCTGGGATGAGGACGGCACCTA
>DASWMM010000236.1:0-11658 GCA_036399755.1 Allosphingosinicella sp. | reverse complement strand
TGGGTCAGCCGCTTCACATAATCCCAGCTCGCTTCCATGCCTTCGTCAGGCACGTTGCGGAGCCACCCGCCGAAGACGGGCATCCAGTAACCGAACCTCATGCGGCTTCCTTCTCTGCGATGGCGGCGAGGATGTAATCCACCAGCCGCTCGTGCGGGTCCCAGCCGAGACCGTTCAGCGGATCGGCGACGAAGTTGGACAAGGCGTTGATGTCGTAGAAGCGCGGCTCGCCGTCGCGGTCGTCGATCACCACTTCGACGCCGCCGACGTCGAGGCCGGCGGCCTGCGCGATTGCCTCGGCGGCTTCGATCAGTTCGGCGGGCGGGGTGACGGCGGCCATGCGGATCGGGCCGCGGGTGATGGCGCAGGCGTCGGCTGGGCAGAGATCGAAATTGTCGCCGCCGCTTTCCACCTCGATGGCGTAGAGGAAGCGGCCGCCGAGGGTTTCGATGCGGAGGATCGATCCGCCGCGCGGGGGGACGTAATCCTGGACGAGGAGAACGTTATCGACGCTTTCGGGCGCGGTGCGGTCGGCGATCGACTGGGCAAGCTCGTTACGCGAGGAATAGCGGACGATGCCGGCGCCGGAGCCGCCGAGGTTGGCTTTGACCAGGAGCGGATAGGCCATGGTGTCGGCGGCGGCGAGAAGGTCGGCGCGGCGGTGGACGATGCGGGTTTCCGGCACCTGGTAGCCCAGGCGCGCGATCAGCGAGAGCTGGCGGGCCTTGGAGGTGTCGACGGCGAGCACGTCGGCGCCGTTCAGAACGGTGGCGCCCTGAGCCGCCCAATGGGCGAGCAGGCTTTGGGCGTAGAAGGTGCCGTGCTCGGCTTCGCGAAGGAAGCCGGACATGGCGACTCGGCTGAGGATCACGCCCGCGGGCGGATCGCCGTGCACGGGATCGAAGCTGTGATCGGTGAGCAGCACCTTTGAATAAGAGATGCCGCGGCGGTCGAGCGCGGCGAACAGCGGCTCGAACCAGAGGGGGTGTTCGTAGAGGATGGCGAGGTCTGTCATGCAGGGCGCATGTGTGGGCACGGCGGCGGGATTTCAAACGGAAAAGCGTGCGCCTATGGTAGCGTTATCATGAACATGAGGCAGGAACGGCCGCGATGCAGGGGATGATCAGGGCGGCGCTGGCGCTGGCGCTTGCGCTTGCGGGGACGAGCGGCGCGGCGCTTGCGGCGGGGAGCTGGCGCAAGACGGCGACTGGGGTGGAGATCACGCCCGAGGCGGGGCCGGAAAAGGCGGTGCGGCTGCAGGTCTATGGCGAGCGGATCGTGCGGGTGAGCGCGGCGCCGGCCGGCGAGATCGAGCTGCCCGAAAGCTATATGGTGACGGCGAAGCCTCAGGCGGGCGGCTTTTCGGTGGCGGAAAGCGGCGGGCGGGTGACGCTGAGCACCGGGCAGGTGCAGGCGAGCGTCGATCTGGCGAACGGCAATGTCAGCTTCACCGATGCCGAGGGGCAGGTCGATTTGGCGGAGAGCGCGGCGGCCGAGTTCGCGCCGGTGAAGGTGGAGGGGCAGCCTTACCTGTCGGTCCGGCAGCAGTTCAACCGGGGCACGGACGAGGGACTGTACGGGCTCGGGCAGCACCAGAACGGCCAGATGGACTACAATGGCGAGGACGTGGAGCTGCTCCAGCACAATATCGCGGTGCCGATCCCCTTCCTGGTCTCAACCCGCAATTACGGGCTGTTGTGGGACAACAATTCGATCACCCGCTTCGGCAATCCCAAGGCTTACGCCTATGCGGGCGACGGGACCGACGGGCTGAAGATCACCGGTGAGGGGGGCAAGCCGGGCTGGACCGCCCGTTATTATCTCGGCGCGCGGCTGGCGGTGACGCGGGCCGAGGCGACGGTCAATTACCAGTATATCCGCGACCAGGCGAAGTGGCCGGCCGAGGCCAAGGCGCAGACGGTGGCGGCGGACAGCGGGCAGAATACCGCCGGCAATGCGGTGCAGACCCAGCGCGTGGTGTGGACGGGCAAGGTGACGCCGGAGCGGAGCGGGCTGCACCGCTTCCGGCTGTACTCCTCGAGCTATGCCAAGGTGTTCGTGGACGGAAAGGAAGTGCTGTCGCGCTGGCGGCAGAACTGGAACCCCTGGTACCACAATTTCGACGTGGCGATGACGGCGGGGTGGCCCGCCGTCATCCGGATAGAGTGGGAGCCCAACGCAGGCTACATCGCGCTTCGGCATAGCGACCCGCTGCCGGAGGCGGACCGGCACTCGATCTCGTTCGCGTCGGAAGCGGGGCGCGGGCTCGATTATTATTATGTCGGCGGCAAGGACATGGACGGGGTGATCGCCGGCTATCGCCAGCTTACCGGCAAGGCAGTGATGCTGCCGAAATGGGCCTACGGCTTCTGGCAAAGCCGGCAGCGGTATCAGAACCAGGGGGAAGTGGTCGGGGTCGTCGAGGAGTACCGCAAGCGGCGGCTTCCGCTCGACAACATCGTGCAGGACTGGTTCTACTGGCGGGAGGACGATTGGGGGAGCCACCGCTTCGACCCGGCGCGCTTCCCCGACCCGAAGGGGATGATCGAGCGGGTGCATGCGCTGGGCGCGCGGTTCATGATCTCGGTGTGGCCGAAATTCTATCCGGGGACGGACACGTACAAGGAGCTTGCCAAAGCGGGCGCGGTCTACACGCGCAACCTGGAGAGCGGCGACAAGGATTGGGTGGGGCCGGGCTACCTCAGCACCTTCTACGATCCGTATAGCGAGAAGGGCCGCGCGATTTACTGGCGGCAGATGAAGGAGCGGCTTGCCGCGCTGGGCGTCGACGCCTGGTGGATGGACGCGACCGAGCCCGACATGCATTCCAACCTGTCGCTGAAGGAGCGGGCCTACCGGATGGGGCCGACGGCGGACGGGCCGGGCGGCGCGCTGTTCAATTCCTATCCGCTGGTTCACGCCGAGGGCGTTTACGACGGGTGGCGGGCGTATAAGCCGGTCGTCCGGCCGTTCATCCTCACGCGCGCCGGCTGGGGCGGGCTGCAGCGGACGGGCTCGGCGGTGTGGTCGGGCGATGTCGCTTCGCGCTGGGACGACCTTCGCGAGCAGATCGCGGCGGGAGTCAACTTCTCGATGTCCGGCATTCCGAACTGGACCCACGACATCGGCGGCTTCGCGCTGGAAGAGCGGTATGGGAAGGGCGATCCGGAGCACCTTGCCGAGTGGCGGGAACTGAACCTGCGCTGGTTCCAGTTCGGCGCCTTTTCGCCGCTGTTCCGGAGCCATGGCGAAGCGCCCAAGCGGGAGATTTACGAGCTGTCGCCGGAAGGCTCGCCGACCTACCAGGCGATGGCGTGGTACGACCGGCTTCGCTACCGGCTGATGCCCTATATCTACACGCTGGCGGCCGACACCTACCACCGCGACGGGACGATCATGCGCGGGATGGCCATGGACTTTCCCGCCGATCTCAAGGTGCGGCGGATCGCGGATCAGTATCTGTTCGGGCCAGCGTTCCTGGTTGCGCCGGTGACGCGGTTCAAGGCGCGGTCGCGCGGAGTCTACCTGCCGGCGGGGACGCGCTGGTTCGACTTTCTTTCGGGGCGGAGCTTCGAGGGCGGGCGAACGATCGAGGCCCCTGCCCCGTACGCGCACATGCCGCTGTTTGTGCGCGCCGGATCGATCGTGCCGATGGGTCCGGAAGTGCAGAGCACAGCCGAGGATGTCTCGGGCAAGCCGGTGACCCTGCACGTCTACACGGGCGCGGACGGGGCGTTCTCGCTCTACGAGGATGACGGCGTGTCGATGCAATATGGGCAAGGTGCCTTCTCGCGCATCCCGATGCGATGGGACGAGAAGGCGGGGACGCTGACGCTTGGCGCGCGCGAGGGAAGTTTCCCGGGCATGGCCGAGCGGCGGAGCTTCCGGATCGTCTGGAACCGGCCGGGCAAGGCCCGGGCGCTGGCGCTCGAGGCGGCGGATGCGGCGATCGTTTATGACGGCCGCGCGCAGGTGGTGAAGGCGGCGCGCTAAGCGGTTTCGAGTTCGCGCAGGCTTCGGCCGCGAGTCTCGGGGCCGGCATAAGCGACCAGGGCGGCGGCGGCGGCCATTGGGACGATCAGCGCAAGCGCGGCGGCGCCGAAGGTGGGGACGAAGCCGAGAAGCGCGGCCGTCTGCACCGCGACTCCGCCGAGCTTGCTTGCGCCCGCCACCGTGCCGGTGCCGCGGCCGCGGACGCCCAGGCGGTAATTTTCGGCGGCATAAGGGAGGAGCACGGCAATCACGGCGTTGCTGCCGATGATGAGGAGCGCGACCACCGCGATCACCATTGCCGGCTCCGACGAGATCCGGTCGATGACGAGGGTGGCGGCAAGCGAGACGGCGGTGAGCAGGATCGAGCCGACAAGCGTCCATTTGCTCGACCAGCGGCTGTAGAGAAAGGCGGCGATCGCCACCGTGGGGAGCGCGATAAGGGCGGACTTGGCGAGGATGCCGCTGGCGATGCCCGAGGAATAGCCGCGGTCCTGAAGGTCGGACGGTAGCCAGAGCAGCAGGCCGAAATTGACGAAGCTCCAGGCGAGGCCGGTGAGGATCAGCGCCCAGGTGACCTTGCGGTGGCTTTGCACGGCTTCGGGGGCGGCGTCGGGCTCCGACGGCGGTGCGGCGACGATGCCGAAGCGGCGGCCGAGGGCTTGGAGCTCTTCGGTGCGGCCCTGGCTGACGAGGAATTCGGGGCTTTCGGGGATGAAGCGGGCAAGGAGCAGGAGGAGGATTCCGGTGGGGAAGCCCTGCAGCCACAGGCTTCGCCAGCCGTAGCTCGGCTCGAACACCGAGGCGATGAAACTTGCCGCCAGGTAGCCGCCGATCAGGCCTGCGCCGCCGACCAGGACAAGCACCCAGGAGCGGGAGCGCGGCGGCATGATCTCGGCGAGGAGGGTGTAGACCACCGGCATCATGCCGCCCGCCGAGGCGCCCATCGCGAAGCACATCAGGAGGTTCAAGGAGAAATGAGGCATCGCCCCGCAGACGGAGGTGGCGATGAAGATGATGGTCGACAGGATGATCGACACGCGGCGGCCGTATATGTCGGCGAAATAGCCCCACAGGATGGAGCCGACGACGGTGCCGGTCAGCGCCACCAGCGGCAGGAGGGCGGCGGTGGAGCGGGGGATGCCGTATTCGTGGGCAAGGCCGGGGAGGACGAAGCCGAGGGTGGCGGGCTTCATGGTGTCGATCACCAGGCCGAGGACCAGGACGAGCAGCGTGATCCAGTGGGCGCGGCCGAGCTTTGTGCTGTCCGGCGCTTCGTAGCGGATTCGGGTAGTTCCGGCGGGTGCGGCGCGGCTCCTGTCGGGGAGCGCGCCGAAAAAGGCGGCGACTCCGCCTGCCGCGATCAGCAGCATGCCGATCGCCATCCAGGGGTCGAGGCCCATGTCGGCCATGTGGTGGCCGCCGGCCAGGCTTTCGGCGTACATCGGCAGGTGCAGGGCGACGCCCAGCATCAACGCGCCGCAGCCGGCCCAGAAAATGGGCGCGCGCGCCCCCGATACGATCATGATCCCGTCCCCTCCGCTGCCTTCTATAGCGACGAGATCGTGGCTGTCACGGTGGAGCGCGTGCCCCCTCCTGTCATTCCCGCGAAAGCGGGAATCCCGCTTCTACTTTGCCTCCGTGGGAAGAGAAGGAAGCGGGACCCCCGCTTTCGCGGGGGTGACGACAGGTGTTGTGCCTAGCGCCTGCGAAGCCGGGGGAGCCTTGGGCGCCGCATGCCGCCGGCCATGCGCATCGCGGTGCGGACGCCGGCCATTGCGGCATGGAAGGGAAGCGTCAGCGGCTGGGTTTGGGCCTGGAGGAGAAGGCTGGTGCGGCGGACGTCCACCGATTGGGCGCCGTCCACGCGGCCGTCGGAGCGCGCTTCGTAGAGGTTGTCGCGGGCGGCGGGTTCGCCGGGGTCGCCGGGCTTCTGCTGGGCGGAGACGCCGATGCGCTCCATGGCAAGATCGGTGAGGCGCGGTGCGAACTTGCCGGCAAGGCTGATGAGCAGCCCGCCGCCGCCGACGTAGATACTCCTCCGCGGGGTCTCGCAGGCGAACAGGATGGCGTCGGCCACAAGGCGCGGATCGTAGAGGGGCGCGGGCAGGCGCGGCGGCGCGTTCATGTAGTTGCGGGCATGCTCGGGGTACGGCGTGTCGATGGAGGCGGGCTTGATCAGGGTGACGGAGATCGGCGCCCCTTCCCGTTCAAGCTCCATGCGCAACGTGTCGGTGGCGGCCTGGACGGCGTGCTTGGAGGCGGAATAAGCGCCCTGGAGGATCATCGCCCGGTCGGAGAGAACGGAGCCGAGGTTGATGATCGCACCGCCGCCGCGGGTGCGCAGGTGGCGGGCGGCGACGCGGGAGCCCATCAGCAGGCCGAAATAATTGACGTCGAAGACCCGGCGATGGTCATCCATCGTCACTTCCTCGACGGTGCCGTAGGTCGCCGCGGCGGCGTCGTTGACCCAGGTGTCGAAGCCGCCGAAACGCTCGATTGCGGTGGCGGCGATGCGCTCGATGTCGTCTTCGTTGGCGACATCGGCGGCGCAGATCGCGACCCGGCCGCCGGCGCTTCTGAGGTCGGCGGCGACCCGCTCCAAAGCGTCCTCGTTGCGGGCGGCGAGCACCACCGCCGCGCCGCGCCGGACGGCGCCCTGCGCGGCGGCGAGGCCGTTGCCGCTGGTCGCGCCGGTGATGACGATCGTCTGCCGCGACAGGGGTTTGAGGTTCGGGCGCATAAAGGCGTGCCTAGGCGGCGGGGCCGCCGGCGCTGGCGCCCTCGATGCCCTTGACCTCGGAGCCCACTTCTTCGTCATAGGCTTCGAACTCGGCCGTCGTAGGCTGCTGCTGCGCCTCACCCTGCGTCTCGTTTTCGGGCTGGCCGTCCTCGCGCTGCTGCTTCTGCTCGGCCGCCTGGGCTTCCGCGGCGCGGAAGGGGTCTTTGTCGCCTGCCATGGGAATGCGCTCCTTCGGTATGTGCCGAGGGAGAACAAGCCGCGCGGCGGGGCGGTTCCTACCTGCTTTGTGCGGGGGGATGCGCTTAGTCGAGCGTGAGAAGATAGCGCTGGCGCAGCGCATCGATGGGCGAGAGCGCCCCTTCCCACTCCATGTGCCAGAAGGTCCAGCCGTTGCACGACGGCGCGCCCTGGGCGGTGGCGCCGACCTTGTGGATCGAGCCTTGCTCGCCCTCGCGCTCGATCGAGCCGTCGGCGCAGACGGTGGCCTGGAAGCGGCCCTTGGCGTCGGTCAGGGGAGTGCCCGGCGCGATCCAGCCGGTCTCGACCAGCGACCCGAACGGCACCTTGGGCGCGGTGCGCTTCGACACCATGGTCTTCATCGCGCTTTCGTCGAGTTCGAGGGTGGAAGCGATGCGTTCACGCGCCACCTTCACGTAGCGCTTCTCGCGCTCGATGCCGATCCAGTTGCGGCCCAGGCGGCGGGCCACCGCGCCGGTAGTGCCGGTGCCGAAGAACGGATCGAGCACGACATCGCCCTTGTTGGTGCAGGCGAGCAGCACACGGTAGAGCAGGGCTTCCGGCTTCTGGGTGGGATGGGCCTTTGCGCCCCCCTCCCCCTTCACCCGCTCGCCGCCCGAGCAGATCGGGAGAAGCCAGTCGGAGCGCATCTGGAGCTCGTCGTTGAGCGCCTTCATGGCCCGGTAGTTGAAGGTGTAGCGGCTGTCCTCCGAACGGCTCGCCCAGATCAGCGTCTCGTGCGCGTTGGTGAAGCGAGTGCCGCGAAAGTTGGGCATCGGGTTGGACTTGCGCCAGACGATGTCGTTGAGGATCCAATAGCCCTGGTCCTGCAACGCCGCGCCGACGCGGAAGATATTGTGGTAGCTGCCGATCACCCAAAGGGTGCCGTTGGGCTTGAGGATTCGGCGCGCCTCCTTCAGCCAGGCGCGGGTGAAGTGGTCGTAGGCGGCGAAGGTGTCGAACTTGTCCCAATCGTCATCCACGGCATCGACGCGGCCGCCTTCGGGACGGAACAGGTCGCCGCCGAGCTGGAGGTTGTAGGGCGGATCGGCGAAGATCATATCGACGCTGCCCGCCGGAAGCCGCGACATGCCAGCCACGCAATCTTCCTCGAGAATCTGGTTCAGCGGCAGGTCGGCCGCGGGCGCATCAACCTTGGCACGCCGCACCCCGGCACCAACACGCGTCAACACTGTCATTCGATTCCCGCCCCCCGGTTGAACAGGCGCCAGAGTGAGTCAGCCGGACTCCCCGGTCAAGATCAGGCGTTTAGCGGAGGGGGTTGAGAAATCGGTTAACATGCCGGGAACGGAACGAGTCCCACGCTAGGGCTAGCGTGCCGGGCCACTCTTCAGACTCAATATGAAGTGGTGTTGCCCGGAGGACTCAGCCGGCGCGGCAAAAGCTAGCGGCCTATTTCGCCTTGGCCGCGCGCCGTGCGGCGGGCAAAATGGCACAGGCTCACGATGATCTGTGCCACGGCTGCATCGAGCGCGATCACCAGCGGCAAGGCCGGCAAGATGAGGAGGGGGCTATCCGGCCCACCAAGTTCCATGAACCCTTCTATGGCCGCGGACACCAGCAGCGCGAGCAGAAAGAAAACAAGGCGACCGGCAGGCCGGATGAGCATGAGTAGCGCCGTCGGCACGACGATCACCACCGCGACCCATAGAACGAATTCTGCCGGCATCAGCCACACTCCGCCCCGTATGCCGTGATGCTAACCGGTTTACGGAGCGAGACCTAGTCGGCTCGGGTCAAAGGTCCATCAACTGCTGCGGCGCCACCGTCAGCTCGCCGCGTGCTTCCAGGCAGGCGCGCACGGGGGCGAAGCTGCGGCGGTGGAGCACCGTCGGGCCAAGGGCGTCGAGGGCGCGGTAATGCTGGGGCGTCGGATAGCCCTTGTTGGTTTCCCAGCCGTAGCCGGGGTGCTCCTTGGCATAGTCGAACATGATGCGGTCGCGGGTGACCTTGGCGACGATGGAGGCGGCGGCGATCGAGCGGCATTTGGCGTCGCCGGCGACGATGGCGAGCGAGGGGCGCTGCCACCGGGGGCAGCGGTTGCCATCGACCAGGATCATTTCGGGATCGAAGCCGAGCGCTTCCACCGCGCGGGTCATGGCGAGCATGCGCGCCCAGTAGATGTTGATGGAGTCGATCTCCTCAACAGAGGCGATGCCGACGCCGACGCGGGCTTGCCTGTAGAGCTTGGCGCAGATCGCTTCGCGCACCGGGGCGGGGAGGACCTTGGAATCGTCGATGCCGCGCGGGAATTTCTCGCGGTCGAGCACCACCGCGGCGGCCACCACGGGCCCCGCGAGCGGCGCGCAGCCGGCTTCGTCGACGCCCGCGAGCGGGGTGGGGTGGATCTTCTCGAGCTTGAAACAGGGACGCGCCATGGCCTGAGATTAGAAGGGGTTAACGGCGACGGCTAGAGGGAACGGTAGAAAGTGACCTCGTCACCCCGGACTTGATCCGGGGTCCACCTTCTCTTCGGGGGCGCCACAGAAAGAAGAAGAAGAAGAAGAAGAAGGTGGATGCCGGATCAAGTCCGGCATGACGGTGGAGGGGGTCAGTCGTGGTCGCGCTCGCCCCATTGGAAGTCGGTTGCGTATTGCTGGCCAAGGGGGCCGCTGCCCTCGCCCAGGCCGGGCGCTTCGAGGATGGCGATCCGGGTGAAGCACACCGCGTCGCCGAACGCCTTTGCGATGGGGAAGCCGCGGCCGAGGCCGGTGGCGAGGGCGCTTGCAAGCGTGCAGCCGGTGCCGTGGGTGTCGCCTGTGTCGAAGCGCTTGGCTTCAAGGCGGCTGACTTCCTCGCCCGAGGGGGCGATCAGGCGGTCGACGATCCAATGGCCCTCCGCATGGCCGCCCTTGGCGAGGAGGTGGCAGCCGTGGGCGAGCACCGCCGCTTCTCCGCCCAGCGCCTCCAGCTCTGGAATGTTGGGGGTGACCACGGAAGCGATGCGCATCAGGCGTCCGAAGGCGGCGATGGTGGCGTCGTCCGCGAGGAGCGAGCCGCTGGTGGCGATCATGACGGGATCGAAAACAATGGGGATAGCGAGGTGTTCGAGGCGCTCGGCGACGGCGTGGGCGGTTTCGGGGGAGCCGATCATGCCGATCTTCACTGCATCGACGCCGATGTCGGAAATCACCGCGTCCATCTGCTGGATCACGAAGGCGGCGGGGACCGGCATGACGCCCGTGACGCCGAGCGTGTTCTGGGCGGTGAGCGCGGTGATCGCGGTCATTGCGTGGCCCTGGAGCATGGTGACGGTTTTGATGTCCGCCTGAATGCCCGCGCCGCCGCCGGAATCGGAGCCGGCGATGATGAGGATTCGGGGGGTGGTCATGGGGAAAGCAATCGCGCGTCACCCACACGGCTCATCCTGAGGAGCTGCTGAGCGAAGTCGAAGCGGCGTCTCGAAGGACGCACAGCATCTCCGCAGGGTCCTTCGAGACGGGTCTTCGCCAAGCTCAGTCCCTCCTCAGCATGAGCGGTTCAAAGAGGCGGAAGCCGGAGATCACGCCGCTTTCACCGCCTCGCAGATCGAGTCGACCACCTCCTCCACCAGGGCCTGGTCCTCGCCCTCGGCCATCACCCGGATCAACGGCTCGGTGCCGGACTTGCGGATCAGGAGGCGGCCGGTGCCGGCGAGGCGGGCTTCGCCGTCGGCGATGGCGGCCTTGACGCTGTCTGCGTCCAACGGGGCGCCGCCGGTGAAGCGGACGTTTTTGAGGAGCTGGGGCAAGGGCTCGAAGACGTGGAGGACTTCGCTTGCCGAGCGGCCGTCCTCGACCAGGCAGGCGAGGATCTGCAAGGCGGCGACCAGGCCGTCGCCGGTGGTTGCGTAATCGGAGAGGATGATGTGGCCGGATTGCTCGCCGCCGACGTTGAAGCCGCGATCCCGCATCGCTTCCAGCACATAACGGTCGCCGACCTGGGTGCGGACGAGCTCAAGGCCGTTGCCTTCCAGGAAGCGTTCGAGGCCGAGGTTGGACATCACGGTGGCGACCACGCCGTCGCCTTCCAGCATGCCGCGCCGTGCCCAGGACATGGCGATCACCGCCATGAGCTGGTCGCCGTCGACGATCTGGCCCTTTTCATCGACCACGATCAGCCGGTCGGCATCGCCGTCGAGGGCGATGCCGACATGGGCGCCCTCCTCCACGACGCGGGCCTGCAGCGCGGCCGGCGCGGTGGAGCCGCAACCGTCGTTGATGTTGGTGCCGTTGGGGGAAACGCCCATCGCTACCACTTCGGCGCCGAGTTCCCAGAGGGCGGCGGGAGCGGTCTGGTAGGAGGCGCCGTTGGCGCAATCGATGACGACCTTCAAATTGTCGAGGCGCAGTTCCTCGGGGAAGGTCGACTTGGCGAAGTGGATGTAGCGGCCGCGGGCGTCCTCGATCTTGCGGGCGCGGCCGATCTGGGGCGCGTCGACCAGCATCGGCTTTTGTTCGAGCAGGATCTCGATCGCGGCTTCGTCCGCGTCCGAAAGTTTGTAGCCGTCGGGGCCGAACAGCTTGATGCCGTTGTCGTAATAGGGATTGTGGCTGGCCGAGATCATCACGCCCAGATCGGCGCGCATCGACTTGGTGAGCAGGGCGACGGCCGGCGTGGGCACCGGCCCGACCATGACCACGTCCATACCGACGCTGGTGAAGCCGGAGATAAGCGCGGTTTCCATC
>DASWMM010000235.1:0-11278 GCA_036399755.1 Allosphingosinicella sp. | reverse complement strand
CGTGCCGTTGGCGTGGCCGTAGACCATCACGCCGGTGCGGCTCGCGCCGCCGAGCAGCTGGTACAGCGGCAGCCCCGCGACCTTGGCCTTGATGTCCCACAAAGCTACGTCGACGGCCGCGATCGCGCTCATGGTCACGGGACCGCGGCGCCAGTACGCGCCCTTGTAGAGATACTGCCAGATGTCCTCGATCCGGTGGGCGTCGCGGCCGATCAGGCAGGGGATGATGTGGTCGGACAGATAGCTTTCCACGGCAAGCTCGCGCCCGTTGAGAGTCGCATCGCCCACCCCGGTGACGCCGTCCTCCGTTTCGATCTTCAACGTCACGAAATTGCGCCCGGGGCAGGTGACGATCGTTCGCGCGGCGATGATCTTCGGCATTCTGAGGTCTCCTTGGCGCCGCTCGTAGGGTGTCCGATGCTGGGACGAGGGGCAGAACCGACGCTCGTGACCCGCGTTGAAGCTTCCGTTAGGCTTTATGGCCTATGGGTGCCGGATTGAAGTGAAAGAGCAAAAATGGCTTCGGTGAGCAAATTGGCAGTGATGGGGCTGGGGATCATCGCATCCTTCGCCGGACTGTCCGCAGCTTCGGCGCAGGAGCGCCGCGAGCAGTCGCGCGACGAAAGCTCCGACCTCAGCGGCGAAATCTCGGTCTCGGCCGTTGCCGCATCCGACCGCGGCGACGATGAAGACGAGGCGGCACGCTCCGGCTTCATCCTGCGCGGCGGCCTCGATTACGAACGCGAGACCTCCGCGGGCGATTTCCGCTTGTCCTACGACAGCGCCGCCTACCTCTACGAGGACGACGACCGGCCCGACCGGTGGAGCAACCGCCTTGCCTTGCGCTACGGAGGGGAAGTCGCCGACGATTTCCGGCTCTCCGCCCGGATCGCTTATGCCACCAACCTCGCAACGCTGGAATTCCGCTCCGCCGATCAGGCTGAAGTGCTCACGATGGCCGAATACAGCCCGGGCGATCACCGCTTCCGCCTTACCGGCGGCTGGCGCTGGCGCGATTATGACGACAGCACCGGCAGCGAATCGAGCGGGCCGTTCGCCGGTGCCGAATATCGCTACCGAATCGCGCGCGACCAGTTCTTCTCCACTGAGCTGCGCTACGAGGACATCGACAGCGCCGACCTGCGCCGCGGCTATCACCGCACGATCCTGGAGGCGTTCTACCAGCATCCCCTCGGTTCGCGGACCCAGCTTCGAGTCGGCGGGAGCGCGCGCTGGTGGACGTTCGACGATCGCCTGGCCCCCAATGGAGAGCGGCGCAGCGACAGCGTCCTCACGCCGGACTTGCAGCTGCTGCACGACTTCCGCTCGGGCCTGCTTCTGCGCGGACGGCTGCAATATGGCCTTCGCGAGTCGAACGATCCAGCCGAGGACGGCGACGACCGCCGCGCAACCTTGACCGCGGGCTATCGTTTCTAACCCAGAGTCACGGAATTAGGTTCGGTATCGTCCCGAATCGTTACACCTCCTGCGCTCGCGCCCGTGCGGGCGGAACAAGCTGGTTACCAAAGGATTAACGCGCGGAGAGAGATCCTTCGTGACCAGCCAGATTGTCCGCACCTTTCACAAACTTGACTCGGGGGTGACGCGCCGCGTGAGCCCACGCGCGTCCAAGCCGCGCATCCGGGCCTAAAGTGGCGCCCCTTCATTTCGACGACAGGCTGGCCACCATCCTGCAGCAGCCGGACTCGCGCCTCAGCGTGCGGGTGAGCAAGTGGCGCCAGATCCTCGATCTGCTCGTGCAACTCGGCGACGCGCCGCGAAGCGACGTGCTGCACGGCCAGCTTTATCTGCGCGAACACCATCGCGACATCCCGTTCGAGACCTTGCGGGAGGTGAAGCGCTCGCTTGCCGGGCGCCCGGTTCCCGAAAACCTGCAGCCATTCCTTGCACCGCCGGCGCGCGAGCCGGCGCTTGAACTTGCCGACGTCCCTCGTTCGGTTCCCCAGCCTGCCGGTTCGAACGGCGCCCGCTCGCCATTGAACGGAGCGCGTCCCGCAAACGATGCCGGCTCCGACGACCAAAGGCGAAGCGTGCCCCACCTCACCGACACGAGTCCGGCAATGGACGGCCCAGGCATCTTCTTCCGCAACACGACGGCAAACCAGCCGGCTCGTCCGAGCCGAAAGGCGGTGTCGGTCATCCCGTTCGACCAGGCGCGGCGGCACGGCGCCAAGGCCGCCTTTACCACCCGCCGCGTTCCCGCCGAGGCGATGCTGACCTTGGTGTCCGGAGCGATCCGCCCGCGCACCGGCGATCTCGTCCTCGCCCGGGTCGACCGCCTCCTTCACCAGACCAGGATCGAACTCGCCAACGGCCGCAAGGCGGCGCTCCACCCCGGCGACGAGATCATCGTCGCTTATGGCGACCGCTACGCCACCGACCAGTTCGAGGCGGAAGTGCCGCACGATCTTGGTCCCACCAACCTCGTCGCCACCGGTGGCGTCGCCTCCCGGATGCTGTCGCGCACCTCGGGCATCCGCCAGGCAAGCCACATCACCCCAATCGGGCTGATCGGCGACGCGCGCGGCACGCCGCTGAACCTGCGTCAGTTCGCCCTTGCTCCACTCGACGCGCCGATGCCCCGCCCGCGCACGATCGCGGTCCTCGGCACCTCAATGAATTCCGGCAAGACCACCACCAACCGCTATCTCACCGCCGGCCTCAGCCGCGCGGGGCTGAAGCCCGGCGCGGTGAAGATCACCGGCACCGGCTCCGGCGGCGATTACTGGGTGATGGTGGACGCCGGCGCGCACCGCGTGCTCGACTTCACCGACGCGGGCTATTCCTCCACCTACAAGATCCCGGGCGCCGAGATCGAGGCGGCGGCGCTGACCCTGATCGAGCATCTCACCGAAGATGGCTGCGGCATCATCCTCGTCGAGGTCGCCGACGGCCTGTTCCATGATCAGAATGCCGAACTCATCCGCTCCGCATTCTTCCGCGACTCGATCGACGGCGTTTTCTTCGCGGCCGGCGAGGCGATGGGCGCGGCGGAGGGCGTGCGCGAGCTCAGGTCGCTCGGCATTCCCGTGCTTGGCGTCTCCGGAAAGCTGACCGGCTCGGAGCTTCTGATCCGCGAAGCGATGCGCCACATCGATGCGCCCATCTTCACCAAGGCTGAGCTGGGCGATCCCGCGATGGCGCCCCGGCTGGTTGGCCTGAATGCCGCCGCGGAAGAAGCGCCAGCCCCGGCACCTCCCCCCGCCGCCGCCTATCGTGAGACCGCCCAAAGCGCCGGGAGCGCATAAGTGCCCCGCCCGCCGCGCTTGTTCTTCCTGAAGCCCGCCGAAATCGCCGTCATTCTTGCGCTCGGCGTTGCTCAGGCGGCAATCCTGATCGCGTGGGTGTTGCTCCTGTGGCGCGCCGTCGACGCGATCGCCGCCATGCGCGGCGACATGACCGTCCCTTTGCCCTGGCTCGGCGGTCTGTTGCTGGTCGCGCTCGCCAACGCCGCGATGCGCGCGGTGGAGTTCAGCGCCTGCGAGCGGATCGGCTTCAACACCGTGCGCCGCCTGCGGATGACGATCTACCGCCACATGCTCGGCATGGCGCCGCGCCAGATCCAGCACCGCTCGCGCGGCAGCCTGCTGCTGCGGCTCACGGGCGATCTCACCATGTTGCGGACCTGGATCAGCCGCGGCATCGGCCGCGGCACGATCGGCGGCATTGTCCTGCTCGGCGGCCTTGGCGCGATCGCGTGGATCAGCCCGCTGATGGCGATGAGCGCCGCGCTCGTGCTTGGCCTCGGCGCGGCCCTATCGCTGACGCTGGGGCGCCGCCTTCGCCGCCTGACCGCCGTCGTTCGCCGCCGCCGCTCGCTCCTTGCAAGCAACATTGACGAGCAGATCAACACGCTCGCGGTCGTCCAGCTCTTCGGGCGGGCAGGGGGGGAATATAGCCGCCTGTCCCAGCAGAACGATGCCATGACGACGGCGCTGATCCGCGAGGCGCGGGTCAGGGGCCGGATGCGCGGCGTCTCGGCCGGCGCTGGCTGGATCGCGGTCGTGGCGGTGCTGCTCGCCGGTCTCTACGAGCTTTCCGAAGGCTATATCTCGCTCGGCATGCTGGTCGCCGCCGCAACGGGCGCCCGCCACCTCGGCGGCCCGGTGCGGGCGATCGGATTCGCCCACGATTATTGGCGCCGCGCCTCGATTTCCCGCAAAAAGATCATGCAGTTTCTGGTCAGCGGCAGCAGGCCACTGGCAAGCCCGCTCCACGGCCGGCTCAAGGTACGCCGCGGCAAGGTGCAGTTCGACAACGTCCACGTGCCGATGGCGCTGCACGGTATCAGCGCCACCGCCCAGCCCGGCGAGCGGATCACGGTAGTCGGGCCGTCGGGCGCCGGCAAATCGACCCTTCTCGGCCTCATCGGGCGGCTGGCCGAGCCGAGCGAGGGCGAGGTGCTGATCGACGGAACGCCGCTTGCTTCCTCCACCCTCGATTCCTCCGTCCGCGAGATCGGCATGGTGAGCGGCGACCTGCCGCTGATGCGCGGCTCCATCCGCCGCAACGTCACCTATCGCCGGCCGTCCGCAAGCGATGCCGAAATCTGGCAGGTGCTGGGCGCCTGCGGGCTGGACGACATGGTGCAGGCGCTGCCCGACGGGCTCGACACCTGGATCACCGAAGGCGGCAAAAACCTGTCCGCCGGCGAGCGGCAGCGCCTGTCCTTGGCGCGGGCGATCATGGGCTATCCGCGCATCCTGCTGCTCGACGAGCCGACCGCCAATCTCGACGCGCACAGCGTGGAGCTGTTCTTTCAGGTGGTCAGCCGCTATCCGGGCACCGTGTTCCTCGCCACGCACGATCCCGCCGAAGCGGAGCGCATGGACAGGGTCTGGCGGCTCGAAGGAGGCCGCCTGGCCGAGCAGCGTGCCGGAACGGCCAGCTTCCCGGACACCGCCGTGCAGAATCTGGTACCGTCGCTCGGCTGACCTTTTCGGGCCGGCATTTACAAGAAGGCGAACGGGTTCAATGACCGGGCGAGGAGGTGGCGAGTTCAGCAGGCGCGGCTTCATCGGCGCGGCAAGCGCACTGGCGCTGATCGCGCCCAGGAGTTCGGGAGGGAAGAATGTGGCCGGTCCACCGTTGAAATATCACCTGTTCCTGCCCGCGTCCGACACGCCCAAGCCGCTGCTCGTCCTCGTCCACGGCGTCAGCACCAAGCCGGAGACTTTGATCGAACTGCTCGCCGTCGACGCGGCGGAGCATGGCCGCCCGTTGATGACTCCAGATTTCGACGACGATGTCTTCGACGAATATCAGCGCCTCGGCAGTTCCAAAGCCCCGCTGGAATCCGCGCGCGCGCTGGTGGCGGCCCTTGGACAGGCGTTCACCCGCATCGGCCGGCCGCAAGCCCCGGTCGACCTGATGGGCTTTTCGGGCGGCGCGCAGTTCGTTCACCGCTTCGGGCTCTTCTTCCCCAAGATGGTTCGGCGCCTCGTAATCTCCTCACCAGGCTGGTACACTTGGCTTGATGACAAGGAGCCCTACCCCTATGGCGTCGCGCCGAGCGCCCAAAGCGAGAACCTGACGCCTGATGTGGCTGCCTTTCTAAGGTTGCCGAAGCTGGTCACGGTTGGGGAGGACGACACCAAGCGCGACGTCCAGCTCCGCACGGGCCGGGCCGATGCCCAGGGCCGCACCCGGCTGGAACGGGCGCGCCATTGGGTCGATCACGTCAACGAACAGGCCGAGCGCCGGGGCGGAGTCCGCACGCGCCTGGAAGTGCTTCCCAACACGCCGCATTCGGTGACGCGGGCGGTGCGCAAGGGCGGGCTTGGACGCAAGATGTTCAACTTCCTCGAAGGCGAGGCTCCGCCGGTCCTGCCGGCGCGCGCCGCGGGAGAGCGGCCGTAGCCGGCAATTTCCCAATCGGCCGCCGCGGGTTCCTGCTTGGAGCGGGAACGCTCGCGGCCGGCGGCGTGGCCGCCCGGTTTCTTTTCCCGGGCGAGGAGGAACCGCGTGCCCCCGGCTACCGCCTGCTGATCGCCGGCGACGTCCACCATGGCGACAATTACAAAAACAGCGGCGCCCGGGTCGCCGCCGAAAAGGGCTATGACTACAGCTTCGAGAAGCTCCGCCCCTTGATCGGCCGGGCCGACTTCGCGCTGGTCAACATGGAAACGCCTGCAACCAACCGCACCGTCAGCCCGATCGTTAAGCACTTTCTCCACCGCACGAACCCGGACGGCGGCCCCCCGGCGCTCGCCCGGGTCGGGATCGATGCAGTCGGCCTCGCGAACAACCACAGCATGGATTACGGCCGGCCGGGCCTCGCGGACACGCTGCGGGTCCTTGCCGCCAACAACATCCAGGTAATCGGCGCGGGCGCGGATCTCGCCGCGGCCGAGCGCCCGCTGCTGTTGAAGATACCGGCCACGGACGCACCGGTTCGGCATGTGGCGGTCTTCTCTTTGTTCGAACATCGGCCGGAATTCGAGGGCGCGAACAGCTTCTACGCGGCGGCCGGACGGCCGGGCGTCGCCGCCATCGATCCGCACCGGTTCGGCCAATTGGTGAAAGGGTGGCGCGATCGCTACCCAAACCTGTTCGTGGTCGCCTCGGCCCATTGGGGCAGGAACTACGCCTGGCGCACCCCGCAGCAGGCGACGCTCGGCCGCGGCCTGATCGATGCGGGCGCCGACTTGGTCATCGGCCACCACGGCCATAACTTCCAGGAGGTGGAACGCTACGGGGGCAAGTGGATCCTCTACGGGATCGGCAATTTCGTGTTCAACTCGCGTGGGCGCTTCAACCAGTTCGGCACCTTGCCGCCTTATGGACTGGGCGTGGAGCTCGATTTCGCTCTGGCGGGAAGCGGCCGCCCGCTTGCGCGCCTGTATCCGGTGCTCGTCGACAATCTGCGCACCGGCTACCAGCCCCAGATCCCCGCCGCACCCGAAGCGCAAGCGGCGCTTATGAAACTGCTTGAACGCAGCGAGATCAGTCTCGGGCGGCGAGGGCTGGCGCTGGAGCAGGACAATCTCGGGGTGCATCTTCGCCTGTCGCTGTGACGACAGCGCCTGAAACCAAATGCCCTGCCGCGCCACGCTCACCCGTAGCGAAGCAACTTGTCGAATCCTGTATTCGCCTTGGTCATCTTGGCGAGATCGCGCAGCCGGGCGCGGACGTGGCGCTCGAACCGCACGTCGTCGTGGATGCCCGTCACCGGATAGTCTTCCTGTCCGATCAGCTCCTTGAGGCGCTTGGCGAAGGCGGCCTGGTCGTTCGTGCAGTCCGCGGACTTGAGTTCGCGGCAGACCCATTCCTCCGCGGCGGCCTTGTCATAGTCATCGCGCGCCTCATAGCCGCGCCGGTCCGCTGCCGCTTGGTCGAGCTTCGAAGCCTCGAACCGGCGCCCGAGCCACCTGCGGACCAGTTCGCCATCCCACGCCACTGACGGATCGCTCATCATTTCTCTCCAAAGCCATCCTGCCCTAGCGCGAATAAGCGCCCGCAGGACAGACGCTTTAGGCGGGAAGGGCCACGCAGACGGCGCTGGCCCGGCAGCAATGCCGTTCATTCCGCGCCGGCGGCGATAGCGTCGAGTTGCGGCAGAATGCGCCGGAGGTAGGTGGCATAACGGTGAAGAGATGCCGGCAAGCCGCCGCCGCCCGTGGATTCCAGCGCGACACCGGATTGATCCCACATCGCCAGCCATCGCTCCGCAACCCGCCGGAACCGGGCGGGCGCCTCGGACGGGGGCGCCATCCGCAGCGCCCGTTCGAGATGGTCGAGCGCCTGCTGCCACTCCTCGTACCGGTCGGTCTTGCCGGCGAGGGCGGGGTTCGCAAAGGCGCGGCGGTGGCGGTCTGAGAGCATCAGTTGCAGGCGGAACAGGTCGCCCGAAATCCTCAGGCCGCAGCAGCGTCGGTCACGCTGATCGAGGAGCCGCAGGGCAAGTTCGTCGCTTCCGTTTTCGGGAGCGCCCATCACCAGGTCCAGCATTGCCCGATTACGCCAGTAACCGATGACCCGTTCCTCGAGTAAGTCGTCGTCACGGCAAGCCTGTTCAACGGCTTCGGCCTTGGATCCATAGCCCTCCGCGATGTCGCAAAAGCTCTCTCCGGCGCTATACGCCACCTCCGCCGCGGTACGGAAAAGCGGTTGTTCGGCCGATTGGACAAGCGTCTCGGCAAGCTTGATGTCGGCCTCGGAACGGGTGAGATCCGCCCGCAGCACCGCCGCCCGCATGCGCAACTCCGTTACCCTTGCCGCGTCGCCTGCCAGATTGGACGCTTCCGCCTCCGTGGTATCGGCGGCGCCGAGCACGACGACCCGGCCCTGAAGCGCGCGGATCGCCGCCTCGGCGCGATCCAGAAAGGCGAGCGACCCGAACTCCTCCGCCGCGGCAAGTGCGGTTTGGGCAATCCGCCGGTACTCGTAGTCCGCTGTGGAAAGCTGTTCGAAGCGGCGCCTGTTGCGTGCTCCCTTTTGGCTTCGGCCTGTGTTCGGCTTGGCGGCTTGACGTGCTTCCTGCAGTGCCGCTGCATAAAGGGACGGCTGAGGCAGGTCCCTCAGCAGTTCAGTCTGCAGATACATAAGAGCCGCCGCGGTGCTCTGTTCGTCACCAAAGGCGATGTGCCAGTCGATTAGCGTTTCCTTGATCAGCTGGAAGCGGGCGCAACCTCCCGCGTCCATGACGGCGCGAAAGCTGGGCGCAATCGGCGCGGCCCGTATGTCGCGCGTCTCATTCAACGTACCGGACCATCGGTGGCCGATGGTGAGGCAGATCTGTTCCTCTCCCTCGTCCTTTTGCGCCCCCGTAGCTGCGGCCGCAGGCGCCCAGGGCAGCATCAAAAAGCCGATCAGCCACCACTTCATTCCAACCTCCATGGCACGCTTGAAGATTACCCAGGCACGGTGAACAAACTACCCTCCGATGCGAGGACCGCTTTCTGCGCAGCCGCTTGACGGGTCGGAGAGCATCGCCTACCCAGCCCCCATCGAAGCCGCTTTTCACCAGGCGGCCTCGTGCATCAAGAGTGGGCCAGATGGCCCACGCCAACCTGCCCTACCCGGGCAAGGTGGCGGTTCCCCACGGGGGACGATGCGGCCGGACCGGCAATCAAACGGGACCCAAGCCGACATTGTCCTTCGAGTAAAAGCGAAGGAGAAATTGCGTGAGCTTGGCAATTCTGGACACCCCCAAAAGCACAATTGCCGCCGAGCCGGGCCAGCCCCTCTTTGTTCTGAAATTCGGAAGCTCGATCCTGCGGTCGCCGGACGATCTCGCCCGCGTTGCCGGCGAAATCTACCGCCAGCGCCGGGCCGGCCGCCGGATCATCGCCGTCGTATCGGCGCTTGCCGGCGAGACGGACGCTCTGCTCCGCCAGGCGGCGGCGGTCACCGGCCTTGCCGGTTGCCGGGGCGTCCCCGACCTCGTCTCGCTGGGCGAAGAGCGCACCGCGGCCTTGCTTCGCCTCGCCTGCGACCGGATCGGCCTTCGCGCCGAGATATGCCGCCCGGAGGAGCTCGGGCTTCGCACCCGCGGCGACGGCCTCGCCGCCCAGCCGGCGCGGCTGGAGCCGGCGGCGCTGCTCGCCAAGCTCCTCATCACCGGCGTGGTGATCGTCCCAGGCTTCGTCGGCCTCGACGAAGCCGGGGAGCGCACGCTGCTCGGCCGCGGCGGATCGGACTTCTCGGCCATCTTCATCGGCGGCGAGCTCGAAGCCGACTGCGTCCGCCTCTACAAGGACGTGAACGGCGTGTTCGAACAGGACCCCGCCCAAAACCGGGATGCCCGCCGTTTCGCGGAGGTAAGCTGGGCGGAGGCCCAGCGCATCGCGCGCCCGCTCATCCAGCCGCAGGCGCTGGATTATGCGGCGCAAAAGTCGCTGCCGATCGAAGTGGAAGCGCTTGGCAGCGCCAACCCGACCCGCGTCGGCCCGGTCAGCGGAGCGGCGGAAGCGCCTGTCGCCGCCAGGGTGCTTCGGGTGTCGATCGCCGGCTATGGCGTCGTCGGCCAGGCGCTGGCCGAGCGCTTGCGCAGCGAGCCCGGCTTTCGCATCGTCGCCATCCTGGTCCGCGACACGGATCGGGCGCGGGTCGTTCCTGCGCCGGTGGCGCTCACGTCGGACAGGGACCGGTTCCTGGCCTGCGAGACCGACATCATCGTCGATGCACTCTCCTGCGAGGATACCGGTAGCCTGCTCTGCAACATCGTCCTGCCCAAGGGCGTCAGCATCGTCAGCGCGAGCAAGCGGGTGATCAGCGCCGCCCACGGCCAACTCACCGACGCCGCCACGCGCGGCGGATCGCAGTTGTTGTATTCCGCCGCGGTGGGTGGAAGCGCCGCGGTTCTCGAGACGATCGACCAGGCCCGAGCCTCGGGCGAGATCGCCGAGGTGATCGGCGTGCTCAACGGAACCGTCAACTTCATCCTCCAGCGCCTGTCGCAAGGAGCGTCGTTCGCGCAGGCCCTGTCCGAAGCGCAGGAGCGCGGCTTCGCCGAGGAGAACCCCGAGGCCGATCTTAGCGGCGCCGATGCCGCGGCCAAGCTCCGCCTGATCGCCAACCGTGCCACCGGGATCGATCCGCAGGCCTTCGCCGTCGCAACCGAGCGCCTCGACGAAGCAGCCGCCCTGCCCATCGCGGCAAGCGGGGAGCGCTGGGTGCAGGTCGCTCGCGCGTCACGCCAAGGCGGCGACTTCGAAGCAAGCGTCACCCTCCAGCCGCTGCGCGAGGTGGAGACTCTCCCGGCGGTGGTCGACGAATGGAATTGCGCGGCGGTGCGGCTCACCAACGGCCGAATCTACCGCTGCATCGGCCGGGGCGCGGGCGGCGCCGCAACCGCCGAAGCGATCGTTGCGGACCTCTACGAACTCCTGGGGCAGGGGAGCGCCGTCCCCACGGCGAAAACGCAGGCATGCTGAGCGTGCCTTCCGACTACCTTGATATGGAAGTGCCGCTGCCGGCCGATCTCCGCCGGTTCGGGGAGACGACGACCCTCCGCATCACAGGCAAAACGAGCGCACCGGCTGTCGCGGTGCTCGGGGGCATTTCAGGCAATCGCTTCGTTTGCCGTGGGGAAGGCGGGGGTGCCGGTTGGTGGCCGGGCCTGGTCGGGCAAGGTTGCGCGATCGACCCCGAGCTTCACTGCATCCTCGGCCTGGATTTCGCCGCTGACGGCACCGGACAGTGTGCACCCTCGACCGACGACCAGGCGCGAGTCCTTGCGGCGGCTCTCGACGTCGCCGGGATCGAGAAGCTCCATGCCCTGGTGGGCGCCTCCTACGGCGGAATGGTCGGCCTT
>DASWMM010000234.1:0-2200 GCA_036399755.1 Allosphingosinicella sp. | reverse complement strand
GATTTCACCACGGTGAGCTCGCGCAATTGGATGCGCTCGAACGTGGTGAAGCGAGCGCCGCAATCCTCGCACTGACGGCGCCGGCGAATGGAGGAGCCGTCCTCGGAAGGGCGGCTGTCCTTCACCTGGCTGTTTTCATGGGCGCAGAAGGGGCATCTCATTGGGCAAGCGGCTCACTCTAACCCGCTCATGCTGAGGAGGGGCTGAGCTTGGCGAAGACCCGTCTCGAAGCACGGCACCGTCCTTCGAGACGCCAGTTCGACAAGCTCACTGGCTCCTCAGGATGAGCGGGGGTGTTCACAAGTTCTGATAAATCGGAAACCGCGCGCACAGCGCACGCACGCGTCCGCGCACCGCCTGCTCCACTTCGCCATTCCCCTCGTGGCCGTTGTCCCGCAGCCCTTCCAGCACGTCGGCGATCATGTCGGCGATGTCCCTGAACTCAGCTACGCCGAACCCGCGCGTCGTCCCTGCCGGAGAGCCCACCCGGATGCCGCTGGTCTTAATGGGCGGCAGCGGGTCGAAGGGGATGCCGTTCTTGTTGCAGGTGATCGCGGAGCGCTCGAGCGCCTCGTCCGCGTCGCGCCCGGTGATGCCCAGCGGCGTGACGTCGACCAGCGCCAGGTGCGTGTCGGTGCCGCCCGCGATCAGGTTGGCGCCGCGCTCCTGAAGGCGGCCTGCAAGCGCCTGCGCGTTGGCGATCACCGCCCGCGCATAGCTCTTGAAGCCGGGCTGCAGCGCCTCGCCGAACGCCACCGCCTTGCCGGCAATGACGTGCATCAGCGGCCCGCCCTGAAGGCCGGGGAACACCGCCGAGTTGATCTTCTTGGCGATCGCCTCATCGTCCGTCATCACCATGCCGCCGCGCGGGCCGCGAAGCGTCTTGTGGGTGGTGGTGGTGACGACATGGGCGTGGCCGAAGGGGGAGGGGTGCTCGCCCGCCGCGACCAGACCCGCGAAGTGCGCCATGTCGACCATGAAGATCGCGTCCACCGCGTCGGCCATGGCGCGGAAGCGGGCGAAATCGATGTGGCGCGGATAGGCCGAGCCGCCGGCGATGATTAGCCGCGGCTTGTGCTCCTTGGCCAGCGCCTCCACCTGGTCGAAGTCGATCAGGCTGTCCTCGCGCCGCACGCCGTACTGGATCGCGTTGAACCACTTGCCCGACATCGCCGGCTTGGCGCCGTGGGTGAGGTGGCCGCCGGCGTCCAGGCTCATGCCGAGGATCGTGTCGCCCGGCTTGGTCAGCGCAAGCATCACCGCGCCATTCGCCTGCGCGCCCGAATGCGGCTGCACGTTGGCGAAGCCGCAGCCGAACAGTTCCTTGGCCCGCTCGATCGCCAGCGTCTCGACAGCGTCCGAAGGGGCGCAGCCCTGATAGTAGCGCTTGCCCGGATACCCTTCCGCATATTTGTTGGTCAGCACCGAGCCCTGCGCTTCCAGCACCGCGCGCGACACGATGTTTTCCGACGCGATCAGCTCGATCTGGTTCTGCTGGCGGTCGAGCTCGGCGGCGATCGCTTCGGCCACCGCGCTGTCGGCATCGGCCAGCCGTTCGGTGAAAAAGCCTTCGTGCCGGATGTCGGAAGTGTCGTTGGCGGGACGGCTGCTCATGCGGGCTGCTCCGTGAAGAGGGGATTGGAAAGCTTGTCGATGCGGCGCTGATGGCGCCCGCCGGCAAAGGGCGTGGCGAGGAACTGGTCGAGGCAATCGCGCGCCGTCTCGATGCCGACGATGCGCGCGCCCATCGCGATCACATTGGCGTCATTATGCTCCCGCGCCAGCCGGGCGGAGAGCCCTTCCGAGACCAGCGCGCAGCGGCAGGCCGGATGCCGGTTCACCGCGATCGAGATGCCGATGCCGGAGCCGCACAAGGCGACGCCGCGCTCCACCTGGCCCTCCGCGATCGCGCGGGCAATGCGGTAGCCGTAATCCGGATAATCGACGCTGTCGGTGGACGCCGTGCCGAGATCGAGCACCTCGAATCCGCGCTCCCCGAGATACGCGACGAGCTGCGCCTTCATTTCGAAAGCGGCATGATCGGAAACGATGGCGATACGCTCGGCCACGCGTGCAAACTCCGCTGGGGTGAGACGGTGCTCTAGGGGAGGGATGCGGGTTTTGCCACTACGGATTGTGGGTACTCGGGTCCTTCGAGACGGGCCTTCGCCTTCGCTCAGTCCCTCCTCAGGATGAGCGG
>DASWMM010000233.1:0-2895 GCA_036399755.1 Allosphingosinicella sp. | reverse complement strand
AGCCAGCAGACGGCGAAGAACGCCTTCCTGTGGCAGGGCGGCGGCTATTTCCGGAAAGGCCTCGAGGCCTGGTACACTTTGCTGATCGAGAATTTGTGGGACAAGAGGCGGATCATGGAGGTCTACCTCAACGTCGCGGAGACGGGCATCGGCACCTACGGCGCCAACGCCGGATCGATGCGCTATTTCAACCACGACGCGGCGTCGATGACGCGGATGGAAGCGGCGCGGATCGCCGCCGTCCTCCCCCTCCCCAAGAAGCGCGGCGCGGTGGCGCCCAGGGGCTTCACCCGGCGCTACGGCAACGCGATTGCGGCGCGGATCGGCGTGGTGGCGCGCGAAGGGCTCGACGCCTGCGTCTATGACGGCGCGCCGGCTGCGCCCGAGGCGCCTGAGCCGCGCACGCCTCCGCGCAAGAAGGCGGCGGTTGCGGCTCCCAAGGCGGCACCGGTGCCGGCGCTGCCGGGCGAGGAGTTCGAGGGAACGGAGACGCCGCCGATTGCGGAGGTAGAGCCCAGACGGAACCGGCGCTCACGACTGACGCGCCGTCGGAGACGAACAGCATCTGACGTAAACCGTTCACGATTCGGGAGAGCGTATCAGCGGGCGGCAATCCGTGGCGAGCGGCGCCTCGCTGAACCTTGACATCAGGCGATGCACCATATATGGTACTAGATGGAGTACGTTTACTCAGAGGGAGAACCACCGTGTCGAAGCTTTGTCGGAAACCCGCCTTCGGGTCGGCTAGTTTAGCCAGCCTAACTTGGAGCAACTATAATGGCAGAGGTGTTTTTCCCTGAATACGTAAATAATTTCATCGCGTCTTTGGGCGACACCCGTATCGACGTGCTTGCGGACTTGATGCTAATTGGCGAGTTTAGACCGGAGGCGTTGAGCTTCTGCTCTGATCTCGGGGGCGGCATCTGGGAATACAGCCGTTATATGGGCTTCGGCTCTGATGCATATTTGCTGTTCACCTACACTGTTTCTACGAACAGCTATGTCGTCCTTCACGCCTTTCGCGGAGCCAGCGGCGGTTCACCTAAAGCTGAGCTGCGGTTCGCGCGGAAGCAGAAGGCTAAATTGTGAGGGCTTTATGTCCGAATTTATCGGGGGGCAGGAAAACCTTGGCCGATTGACGTCTCTAAATGAGGTTCTTGATCGCGAGGGAGTGCGAGAAGAGGTTGCGCTTAGGGCATTCAAAAGACTTCTATCCCTACAGGTTATTGGGGAAATGGAAGCGCAGAAGCTTTCGAAGGCGACGATGGCACGCCGCCTGGGCACGAGCCGAGCGCAGCTTGATCGTGTTCTTGATCCTAGCGAGTACAATGTAACCGTCGCTACTCTAGTGAGAGTTGCTCAGACTCTCGGGAAGAGTCTGCACCTTGAACTGATCTAGAACGGCATCTTGAAGCCGGGGGGGAGCGGCAGGCCGGAGGTCATCTTCTGCATCTCGGCGTGGGAGACCTGGTCCGCCTTGGCGCGGGCGTCGTTGATGGCGGCGGCGACAAGGTCCTCCACCACTTCCTTTTCCGAGGGCTGGAGCAGGCTCGGATCGATCTCGACCGCGATGATGCGGCCCTTGGCGCTGGCGCGGATCTTCACCATGCCGCCGCCGGAAATGCCTTCCACCTCGATCTGGTCGAGGCCTTCCTGGGCCTTCATCAGCTCGTTCTGCGCGTTCTGGGCCATCTTCAGGATGTCGTCGAAATTGGGCATTCAACCGCTCCGTTGTGCATCGAGGGAATAATCGGCGAGCTCGGCGCCGGGAAAGGCTTCGCAGGCGGCGCGCACCAGCGGCGCCTCGAGCACCGTTTGCCGCTCCTGTTCCTGCGCAGCCTGCTCTTGCTCAGCTATGGTCATCTGAGCCTCGCCTTCCGCGAGCTCAACCTGCCACTTCTGGCCGTAGAGGCTGAAGAGGGCAGACCGGAGCTTGCCCAGCGTCTCTGCGACAAGCTTGCTGTCGCGGGTCTTAGCCGGCTGAAGGAGCAGTTCGGGGGGGGCGTATGCCACCAATCGGAAATCATCTTGGAGCTGCTGCGCGAGCCAAGGCTGCTTTGCCTCATGATGCAGTGCGTCGATCAAGCCGACGAAACTATGGGGTACGGTCGGAAGCGCGGCTATCGGAGCCTCCTGTGGAGACGCCGCACCGGTGGAGGAGTTTGCAGGCGAAGCACCTCTTTCGCCGCCCGCACCGCGTCCGACCCCGCTCCCGGGCTCGGGCAGATCGGCCGCGTAGACGAGGCGCAGCAAGGCCATCTCGGCGGCCTCGAGCGGCATCGGCGCGGTCTGGACCTCGCTCAACCCTTTAAGCAGCATCTGCCAGAGGCGGTGGACGGTGCCGTGGCCGAGCTTGGACGCCCACTCCGCATAGGCTTCCCGCTCCTCGACCGACTGCGCCGGATCCTGCGTCCCGCCCACCTTGGCGCGGGTGATGCCGTGGACGCTTTCGAGGAGGCCGCGGATCACCGACGAGGGCTCGACACCCAGCTCATATTGGTCCCGCAGCGACGCCAGCGCGCCCTGCGCGTCGCCGGCGAGGAGGAGGCCGAGCAGGCGGCGGATCGCGCCACGGTCGGAGAGGCCGAGCATCGCGCGGACCTGATCGGCGCCGACGCCGCCGGTGCCGTGGGCGATCGCCTGGTCGAGGATGGAGAGGCCGTCGCGGGCCGAGCCTTCGGCGGCGCGGGCGATCAGCGCCAGCGCCTCGGGCTCCACCTCGATCCCCTCCTTGGCCGCCACCTCGCCGAAATGGCGGGCGAGCGCCTCGGCCGGGATGCGCCGCAGATCGAAGCGCTGACAGCGGGAGAGGACGGTGACGGGGACCTTGTTGATCTCGGTCGTCGCGAAAAGAAACTTAACGTGCGCAGGAGGTTCTTCCAACGTCTTGAGAAG
>DASWMM010000232.1:0-3424 GCA_036399755.1 Allosphingosinicella sp. | reverse complement strand
GATGGCGCGGGGGTCGTAGCTGACCATCGGCCCCAGGCCCAGATAATCGAGGTTGGTGGGCTTGAGCAGGAACTGCGACGGGATCGGCGTCTCCAAGGCGCCGCCGGCGAGACGGATCAGCGCCTCGTCCGGCGTGAGGCTCTTGTCGCGCATCGTGTAGTTCGCGCCGGCCTTGACGGCCGAGAGGAACCCATTGTCGAGCTCCCGCTCCACCTGCCCGCGGAACTGCCACAGTTCGTCGTCGATGATGCGATTGTTGTAATAGCCGACCTGGGGGAGCGTTCCGCCGCCCCAGCCCTGCGGGTCGGTCAGCTTGATCAGGTTCGGATCGGCGTAGTTGAGCGTCGGATCGAAGATGATCCCGCGCTCGGTCGCCTGGAACGAAATCGTGTCGCGGGCGCCGTTATTGGCGCCGAAGCCGGTTCCCGAATAGCTCTCCAGGATCAGCTCGTTGCGGTCGGTGCGCGAATAGCCGAGGTCGGCGAAGATGTTCCAGCCGTTCTCGCCTTCGTAATTGAGGTTGATGCCGCCGGAATAGAGGTTGGCGTGGCGCTCGAAGGCGTCGTTGCGGATCACGCCCTCGACTCCCGTCGCGGTGCCCGAGACGAGGAAGCCGTTCTCGACCTTGCCGCTGCCGGGAACGAGGCTGGCATTGCCCCATGCCAGCGGGAGCTCGATCCCCCGCTTAATCTGGTCGTCCTTGAAGTTCGAATAGAAGGCGTCGATCGTCGTCGTGAAGGTCGGGGTCGGCCGGAACTGGACGGTGCCCTGCATGCCGAGGCGCTTCAGCTGGGTCGATGTGACGTAGGATTTGGAGCCGCCGATCACATAGGGGTCCGCGGCGGTGCCGCTGCCCGGATACCCCCAGGCATTATATTCCTGCAGCTGATACGGCTCGTCCACGTAGGAGGCGGCGAGCGCGACGCCGAAGGTGTCCGCTTCATTCTGGTCAACGAAGGTGGCGTTTACCCGGTAGCCCTTGTCGTTCGACCCGGCGTTCAGCTTGCCGAGGTCGGCGTAGGAGCCGCGCGCGCCGATGGCGAGGACGCTGCGGCCGCCGAAGTCGAGCGGGCGAATCGTGCGAATGTCGACGGTGCCGACCAAGCCTTGGCCGACCAGGCTCGCCATCGGCGACTTATAGACGTTGACCTGGCGGACCACCTCGGACGGATATTGGTCGAATTCGACGGCGCGGGCGTCGCCGGTCGAGGTCTGCTCGCGGCCGTTGAGGAGCGTCTGCGAAAAATCCGGGCCGAAGCCGCGGATCGAGATGACGTTGGCGCGGCCCGAAAGGCGCTGGGCGGCGAGGCCGGGAAGGCGCGCGATCGATTCTGCAATGGAGGCATCCGGCAGCTTGCCGATATCCTCGGCGGAAACCGATTCGATGATCTGGTCGCGCTGCTTCTTCTCGTTGACGGCGCTTTCGAGGGAGGCGCGGAAGCCGGTCACGACGATGTCCTCGTCGCCCTCGGCGGCTGTGTCCATCTCCGTGCCCTCGGTCGGGGAGGCCGCCTGCTGGGCGTCGTCGCCCTGCTGCTCCTGGGCCCAGGCGGGGGTGGCGGCGCCGAGCGCCAGCGCGAAGAGCGCGGCCCCGGCAAAGAGCCGGCCGCGGCTCGGATTGGTGAAGTCGGTCATGGCGGTCCTCCCGTTGCGGCCGCCGAATGCCCCCATCCGTGCGGCGTCGATCTCTAGCCCGCCCCGCGTCTCCCGCAGATGGGAGAGGCGCACGGTGGCCGGCCGATGAAACGTCGTCGTGTCGTGGGACCGCCTCGTCGGCCCCCTCCCGACTCCGCCGCGATTGCCTCGCGGTCTCCTTGGCTGCAAATTACTGCAAATTTCCTGGGCAACTTGCAAGGGGCTTTTCACTGAACCGTCATCTGTGTGGCCTTGCAGACACAGCTGAATTCCGTCTGCTGCACTGCACATAGGATCGGGCTCCAGGGCAGTGCGGGCCGCGAGGGCGCGCCCTTGACCGGCTCCCGGCGGTACTGCAAACAATTGCAAAAAGCGGGCAGCCGATGCGAATCGCGCGCCTTCGCCATTTGAGGAGACCGGGGATGGGCATTTCAGCGCGGGCGGCCGCACGGCACGCTCTGGCTCTCGCACTTTCGGCTTCGGCCGCTGCCGTCGCGGCCCAGGCGCCGCCGGCCGCCGACGCGCGGCTCGATCGCACGCCGGAGCAGGAGGTGGTCTATTTCGTCCTCCCCGACCGGTTCGAGAACGGGGACACCGCGAACGATCGCGGCGGGTTCGCGGGCGGGCGGCTCGAGCACGGTTTCGATCCGGCGCACAAGGGCTTCTACCATGGCGGCGACCTTGCCGGCCTGACGCAGCGGCTCGACTATCTCTCCGGCCTCGGCATCACCGCCATCTGGCTCGGCCCCATCTACAAGAACAAGCCGGTGCAGGGGCGGCCCGGTCAGGAATCGTCCGGCTATCACGGCTACTGGATCACCGATTTCACCCAGGTCGATCCCCATTTCGGCACGCGGGACGACATGAAGCGCTTCGTCGACGCGGCCCATGGGCGGGGGATGAAGGTCTATCTCGACATCATCACCAACCATACGGCGGACGTGATCAAGTATCGCGAGTGCCCCGAGAACGACTGCCGCTACCGCAGCGTCGGCGAATATCCCTACAGCGCCAAAGGCGGCCCCGGGGGCCCGCGGATCAACGAAGGCTTCGCCGGCACCGCCGCCGTCGATCAGCGCGCCGACAATTTCGCGAAGCTCAAGCGTCCCGATTACGCCTACACGCCCTACATCCCGAAGGGCGAGGAGCGGGTGAAAATTCCCGCCTGGCTCAACGACCCGATCCACTATCACAATCGCGGCGATTCCGAGTGGCGCGGCGAGAGCAACCTCAACGGCGACTTCTCCGGCCTCGATGACCTCTTCACCGAGCATCCGCGGGTGGTGGAGGGCTTCATCGAGATTTTCGGCCAGTGGATCGACGATTTCGGTATCGACGGCTTCCGCGTCGACACCGCCCGGCACGTCAATTCGGAATTCTGGCAGGCCTTCGTTCCGGCCATGATCGAGCGCGCGAAAGCCCGCGGCATTCCGAATTTCCACATCTTCGGCGAGGTGTTCGATCCCGATCCGGGCATGCTCGCCCGCTTCACCAAGGTCGATCGCTATCCGGCGGTGCTCGATTTCGCCTTCCAGTCGGCGGTGACCGAGGTGATCGCTCGTGGCGCACCGACGGAGCGTCTTGCCCGTCTCTTCCAGATGGACTCGCTTTACGAAGGTGGTGCCGCGACGGCGATGCGGCTGCCGACGTTCCTGGGCAACCACGACATGGGGCGCTTCGCCCACTTCGTCCGTCAGGCCAATCCGAAGGCGACCGAGGAGGAAATCCTGAAGCGCGTCGTCCTCGGCCATGCGATGCTGCTGTTCGCCCGCGGGATCCCCACAGTTTA
>DASWMM010000231.1:0-11205 GCA_036399755.1 Allosphingosinicella sp. | reverse complement strand
GCGTTGGCAAGCGCGCCCGGCTCAAGGCCGAGCTTCTGCATCTGCTTGGCGAGTTCGACGGGAGTGAAGCTCTTCTGCGAAATCATCCGCGCGCCGCCGGCCGCCCGGCGATCCTGATCCCGCTCCCCAGCGCCACCGACGATCACCAGACCGCAAACGCCCGCGAAATGGCCAAGGCTGGCGGCGCACGGATGATCAGCCAGAAGAACTTCACTCCCGTCGAACTGGCCAAGCAGATGCAGAAGCTCGGCCTTGAGCCCGGCGCGCTTGCCAACGCCGCCTCGCGCGCCCGCGCCGTCGGCCGGCCCAACGCCGCCGCCGATCTTGCCGACCTGGTCGAGCGCACCGGCCGCGATCTCGGCACCGATCCGCTGGTGGCGGAGGAAATGATCCTGACCCCGATCCCCAACGGAGCCTTCGCGTGAGAGCCCTTCGACAGGCTCAGGATGAGCGGCCGCCTCTCATCGAAGGCCTTCGATGAGAGGCGTCGGCACCGACATCGGCACCATCCACTTCGTCGGCATCGGCGGCATCGGCATGTCCGGCATCGCCGAGGTGATGCACATCCTCGGCTACAAGGTGCAGGGCTCGGACGTCGCCGAAGGCTATATCGTCGAAGGCCTGCGCAAGGCCGGCATCCCTGTCACCATCGGCCAGGACGCGGACAACCTCGGCGACGCGGCGGTGGTCGTCGTCTCCACAGCGATCCGCAAGGACAATCCCGAGCTGGTCTGCGCCTATGAGCGCCGGATCCCCGTCGTTCGCCGCGCCGAGATGCTGGCCGAGCTGATGCGCCTCAAGCTCACCGTCGCGGTCGCCGGCACCCACGGCAAGACCACCACCACCTCGATGGTCGCCACCCTGCTCGACGCGGGCGGGATCGATCCCACCGTAATCAACGGCGGCATCATCAACGCCTACGGCTCGAACGCCCGTCTCGGCAATTCCGAGTGGATGGTGGTGGAGGCCGACGAAAGCGACGGCAGCTTCCTGCGCCTCGACGGCACCATCGCGGTCGTCACCAACATCGATCCCGAGCATCTCGATCACTACGGCTCGTTCGACAAGGTGAAGGACGCGTTCGTCGAGTTCGTCGAAAACGTGCCCTTTTACGGCGCGGCCTTGCTCTGCGTCGATCACCCCGAAGTGCAGACCATCATCCCCCGCCTGCGCGACCGGCGCGTCGTGCCCTACGGCTTCGCAGCATTGGCCGACGTGCGCGGCGAGAATGTGCGGCCGATCGCCGGCGGCAATCTGTTCGACGTCTCGATCCGCGACCGCCAGGGCAATGTGCGGACGATCCACGACATCCACCTGCCCATGCCCGGCCGCCACAACGTCTCGAACGCGCTCGCCGCCATCGGCGTCGCCGCCGAGCTCGGCATCGCCGACGAGGTGATTGCCCGCGGCTTCGAGCGCTTCGGCGGGGTCAAGCGCCGCTTCACCCGCGTCGGCGAGATCGAAGGCGCGGTAATCATCGACGATTACGGCCACCACCCGACCGAGATCCGCGCCGTCCTCGCCGCCGCCCGCGAAGGCGCGCAGGGCCGGGTCATCGCCGTCGTCCAGCCCCACCGCTTCACCCGGCTTCGCGACCTGATGGAGGAGTTCCAGGGCGCCTTCAACGACGCCGATATCGTCTACGTCGCGCCAGTCTATGCCGCGGGCGAGGAGCCGATCGAGGGCGTGGATGCAGACGCGCTGGTCGAAGGCCTCAAGCAACGCGGCCACCGCGCGGTAAAGGCGGTGGCGGACGTTGACGACCTTTGCCTGGCGCTGCGCGACATCGCGGCGGCGGGTGACATGGTGATCTGCCTTGGCGCAGGGGATATTACGAAGTGGGCCGCAGGCCTGGCCGACGGCATCTGCCAGGCGAGGGCGGACAAGTGAGCGCGCCCCGCGCCGCCCCCAGTTCCTCCCCATCGCGAGATGGGGAGGGGAACCATGCGAAGCATGGTGGAGGGGTAAGTGTCGTGACCTCCGAGGATCACGCGCCCGAACCGACGAACCCGAGCCAGCTACCCCTCCACCACCCTTCGGGTGGTTCCCCTCCCCATGCTTCGCACGGGGAGGAACTGCCGGCGCTGCAGGGTGAGGTAACGTCCCAAGGCTCCCTCGCCGACTTCATCTGGTTCCGCACCGGCGGCCCGGCCGAGTGGCTCGTCCGCCCGAAAAGCACCGAAGACCTCGCCGCCTTCCTCGCCCAGCTCGACCCAGCCACGCCAGTCCTCCCCGTCGGCGTCGGCTCCAACCTTATCGTCCGCGACGGCGGGGTGCCCGGCGTCGTGGTCCGCCTCTCCAAGGCGATGAGCAAAGTCTCGACCGAACCCGGCAACCGCGTCCGCGCCGGGGGCGGGGCGATGGGCATCACCGTCGCCTCCAAGGCGCGCGACAGCGGCATCGCCGGGCTCGAATTCCTCCGCGGGATCCCGGGCACGGCCGGCGGCGCCGTGCGGATGAACGCCGGCGCCTACGGCCGCGAAGTCTCCGACGTGCTGGTCGAAGCCACCCTCGTCCTGCGCGACGGCACGATTGAAACCTGGAGCCGCGAACGCTTCGGCTACACCTACCGCCACAGCGATGTGCCGGCGGGCGCGATCGTGGTCGAAGCCCTGTTCGAAGGCGTCCCCGGCGACCCAGCCGCCATCGGCGCCGAGATGGACCGCATCGCGGCCGAGCGCGAAGCCTCCCAGCCGCTGCGCTCGCGCACCGGCGGCTCCACCTTCAAGAACCCGCCGGGCGACAAGGCCTGGCGGCTGATCGACGAGGCGGGTTGCCGCGGGCTCACGGTTGGCGATGCACAAGTCTCTGAAAAGCATTGCAACTTCCTGCTCAATTTGGGCAATGCTAGCGCAGCCGAAATCGAGGCGCTGGGCGAGGAAGTCCGGCGCCGCGTTCAGGCGAAAAGCGGCGTTTTGCTGGAGTGGGAAATCCAGCGTGTGGGGGTAGAGTAAGTGACGGCGAAGCTTCATGTTGCGGTGCTGATGGGCGGCTGGTCGGCCGAGCGCCCCGTGTCGCTGATGAGCGGCGCGGGGGTTGCCGATGCGCTGGAAAGCCTCGGCCACCGGGTTACCCGCATCGACATGGACAGCCAGGTCGCCGCCCGCCTTGCTGAAGCCGCTCCCGACGTGGTGTTCAATGCCCTCCACGGCACGCCCGGCGAGGACGGCACCGTTCAGGGCATGATGGACCTGATGGGCCTGCGCTACACTCATAGCGGCCTGGTCACTTCCGTGATCGCGATCGACAAGGAGCTGACCAAGCAGCGGCTCGTGCCCCACGGCATCCGCATGCCGGGCGGCCACATCGTCCGAAGCGAAAGCCTCTACCGCGAAGATCCGCTGCCCCGGCCTTATGTGCTGAAGCCGGTGAACGAAGGCTCCTCGGTGGGCGTCGCCATCGTCACCGCCGAGGGAAATTACGGCAACCCGATCTCCCGCGACGCCAAGGGACCGTGGCAGGAATTCGAAAGCCTGCTCGCCGAACCCTTCATCAAAGGCCGCGAGCTGACCACCGCGGTGCTCGGCGACGAAGCGCTTGCCGTGACCGAGCTGATGCCGGTCGCCGGATTCTACGATTTCGACGCCAAGTATACCGAAGGGCTGACCCGCCACGTCTGCCCCGCCGAAATCCCGGACGAAGTGCGCGACGCGGCGCTGAAGATGGCCCGCGACGCGCATGTCCTCTTGGGCTGCAAGGGCTGCTCGCGCTCCGATTTCCGCTGGGACGACGAGCAGGGGGTGGACGGGCTCTACCTGCTGGAGGTCAACACTCAGCCGGGCATGACCCCGCTTAGTCTAGTGCCTGAGCAGGGCCGATATAAGGGGATGACCTATCCCGAGCTGGTCCAGCGGATCGTGGACGAAGCCTTTCGCGAGGGGGAAAGCGGATGAGCGCCAAGATTGCACGGGGCGGCGGCGGTAACGCCAGCCGTCCCCGCGCCAAGGCTTCGGCCAAAACCGGCGGCAAGAACGGCCGCAAGGCCGCGCCGGCCAGCCATTTCCCCGAAGCGGTCAAGCGGGCGAGCTTGTATATCCTGCTCGGCATGCTGGCCGTGCTCGCCATCGCGCTCATCGCTATGCTCAAAGTGCCGCAGCTTGTCGGCACCGGCCTTGGCGAGGCGATCGGCAGCGCCGGCTTCACCATGAAGCATGTCGAAATCAAGGGCGCCGACAAGGTGCCGCAGCTCCAGGTCTACAACATCGCCTTCGATCAGCCGACTGCCGCCATGCCGCTGATCGACGTCGCCGCAACCCGCGAGCGCCTGCTGCAATTCGGCTGGGTGCGCGACGCCCGCGTCTCCCGCCGCTTCCCCGACACGTTGGTTGTCGACATCGTCGAACGCCGCCCCGCCGCCATCTGGCAGCACCAGGGCCGGCTTGCGCTGATCGACATGGAGGGCGTCGTGCTCGAGCAGGTGAAGCTGGAGGCAATGCCGGATTTGCCGATCCTGCTCGGCGCGGCGGCCAATCTCCACACCGCCGAGCTTGCCCGGCTGACCGCCAGCACGCCGAACCTCAAGCAGATGATGGCCGGCGCAAGCTGGGTCGGCGGGCGCCGCTGGGACATCCGCTTCCAGTCGGGCGAAATCCTCGCGCTTCCCGAAGGCGAGGAGGAAGCCCGCAAGGCACTGACGCGTTTCGCGCGCATGGACCAGGCAACCCCCCTCCTCAGCCGGGGCTTCGTGCGCTTCGACATGCGAATCCCGGACAAGTTCATCGTCCGCGTTTCCAACAAGCCGGGCGGCTCCGTGCCGTCGATCGCGCCGGAAGTGGAGCCGGGGACGGCCGCGCCGCACCGGCCCGCGGGCGAGCGCATCGATCCGGCGACGACGATCTGATGAAGCGCCCCAACCCGCAACCGGGCCGCAAGCTCGTCACCGCCCTCGACGTCGGCTCGTCCAAGGTTTCGGCGCTGATCGCCGAGCCGGGGGAGGGCGGCGAGCTCAAGATCCTCGGAACCGGCCAGCGCCAGAGCCAGGGCGTGCGCCGCGGCTTCATTGCCGACATGGAGAAAACCGAAGTCGCGATCCGCGAGGCGGTGGAGCAGGCCGAACGCATCGCCGCCACCAATATCGACGACGTGTTCGTCGGCTTCTCCGCGGGCGGGCTGGTCAGCACCGTCGCAAGCGTCGAAGTGCAGACCGGCGGGCGGCGGATCGAGAAGCAGGATATCGACCAGCTCCTGCGCGCCGGCCGCGCGTCGCTGGACGAAGGCGGGCCGATGATCCTCCACGCGCTTCCGGCGCTCTACACGGTCGATGGTCTTGAGGGCGTGCGCAAGCCGCTCGGCCTCCATGCCGGCCGTCTCGCGGTCGACATCCACGTCATCGCCGCCGATCCGTCGCCGGTGCAGAACCTCGATCTGTGCGTCCGCTCCGCCCACCTGGCGGTGCACGCCATCGTTGCCTCGCCGGTTGCGGCGGGGAAAGCCTGCCTCAGCGAGGAAGAGCGCGAGCTCGGCGTCGCCCTGGTCGAGCTTGGCGCCGGCGTCACCAACGTATCCGTGTTCATGGGCGGCATGCTGGTCGGCCTGAAGTCGATCGGCATGGGGGGCATGGACATCACCGACGACATCGCCGCCGCCTTCGGCACGCGCCGCGTCGAGGCGGAGCGGATGAAGTGCTTCTACGGCTCGGCCACCACCAGCCCGCGCGACAATCACGACATGATCGAGTTGAAACCGATCGCCGGATCGGAAGAAGGCACCGAAGCCTCGCGCATCACCCGCGCCCAGCTCAACTCGGTGATCCGCGCCCGGCTGGAACACCTCACCGGCGAAGTCGCGGTGGCCTTGAAGGACCTCGGCTTCGGCGGGCCCTTTGGGCGCCAGGTCGTGCTCACCGGCGGCGGATCGGAGCTGAAGGGCATCGCCGATTACGCCCAGGGCGTGCTCGGCCGCGCCGTCCGCATCGGCCGGCCAAGCCTTCGCGGGCTCCCCGAAGCGCATAGCGGACCCGCCTTCACCACCCTGGTGGGACTGGCCCAGTTTGCAGCCTCCGACGAACTCGACCTGCGCGCGTCGATGTCGCCGGAGCGGAGTGCCCCAAAATCGAACAATGGTGGGCTCGTCGGACGCTTGATTACTGCCTTTCGAAGTGGCTTTTGAGACTCACCGGGCCGGAGCGTGCCCAAAAAATGACAAAGGCGTTAACTTTTCGCTCGCACCGGAGAATCGCTTGGTGCAAAAGGAGTTAACGCGTGTTTTGGCCAGTTGGCCGTGAGTAGAAGGGGGAGAGCGCAATGAGCATCGACTTCATCCGTCCGGAGGTGGACGAGCTTCGCCCGCGCATCAGCGTGATCGGCGTCGGCGGGGCAGGCGGCAACGCCGTCGCCAACATGATCGCCAACGATGTTCAGGGTGTCGATTTCATCGTCGCCAACACCGATGCGCAGGCGCTCAACGCCTCCCCGGCGGACCATCGGATTCAGCTTGGCCTGCGCATCACGCAGGGCCTCGGCGCCGGCTCCCGGCCCGAGATCGGCAAGGCCGCCGCCGAAGAAGCGCTGGAGGAAATCGAAGCCGCGCTGGAAGGCGCGCACATGTGCTTCATCGCCGCCGGCATGGGCGGCGGCACCGGCACCGGCGCCGCGCCGGTGATCGCCAAGATTGCCCGCGACAAGGGCGTGCTCACCGTCGGCGTGGTGACAAAGCCGTTCAGCTTCGAAGGCAATCGCCGCGGCCGTTCGGCCGACAGCGGGATCGACGAGCTCCAGCAGCACGTCGACACGCTGATCGTGATCCCGAACCAGAACCTGTTCCGCATCGCCAACCCGAACACCACCTTCCGCGAAGCCTTCCAGATGGCCGACGAGGTGCTACAGCAGGGCGTGCGCGGCATCACCGACCTGATGGTCATGCCCGGCCTCATCAACCTCGATTTCGCCGACGTCCGTTCGGTGATGGGCGAAATGGGCAAGGCGATGATGGGCACGGGCGAAGCCTCGGGCGACAACCGCGCCATCGAAGCCGCCGAAAAGGCGATCGCCAACCCGCTGCTCGACGGCGTCAGCATGAAGGGCGCGCGCGGCGTGATCATCTCGATCACCGGCGGCGAGGACATGCGCCTGATGGAAGTCGACGAAGCGGCCAGCCACATCAAGGAACTGGTCGATCCCGACGCCAACATCATCTGGGGTTCGGCCTTCAATCCGGACCTCGACGGCAAGATCCGCGTTTCCGTGGTCGCCACCGGCATCGAAGCCGACGTGTCGAACATGGCGCCGCCGATGCCCGCCAAGGTGTTCACCTTCCCCGGCGCCTCGCGCAACGCGGCACCGGAAGCGCCCAAGGTAAACCTGACGGCGCAGGAGCCGATCGCGCAGGCCCCTGCTGAAACAGCGATGTCGGGCTCCGAACTCGATCTCGGCGCGGCGGCGGGGCCAGGCGACGCGCTCGAGCTCGACACCCCGGCCGAGGGTGACGGCGACGAGCTCCTGCTCGACACCGGCTCGATGGTCGGCGGCAACGAGGGCGGGGAGAGCTTCATCGAAGACGATTTCGCAAGCGGTCCTGAAGCCAAGGCGCCGGGCACGCGCAGCTGGATCACCGGCGAGGAAGCCCCTGCTCAAGCGGCCAAGCCTGCCAAGGGCGCCGGCGGCGGCACTTTGTTCGAGCGTATGTCCAACATCGCCCGCGGTGCCGACAAGGCGCAGGTGGAGGAAGAGCCCGCGCCGCGCCTGCGCCGCGAGCCGCTCGACATTCCCCGCTTCCTGGGCCGCCAGAACAACCAGTAAGCCGGCGAAAACCAGCTAAGCTGTTGAGGCGGCGGGGGTAACTCCCCGCCGTTTCTTTATCGGGGCGCGGAACCGTTCCTGCATTCCATCGTTTGGAGCGCCCGGCTCGGCGCAGGTTCGTTGCCGACCAGGCGCGCAGCGGGCTTAATCGCAGCCATGATCAAAGCGCAGATTTTGGGTGCCCGGCTTGGCCTCGCCTTGCTGGGAGCGGGGATGTTGCTGAGCGCCGCGCCGGGAGCCGCGCAGACCGGCAATCCGGCGCTCGACGGCCCGGGCGAGGCCTTGTCGCGCAACCTGCGCAGCCTGGCCGAAAATCCGAAAAGCATCACTGCTTTGATGGGCGCGGGCAAGGCGGCGCTGGAGCTTGGCGATCCGCAGGCGGCGATCACCTTTTTCGGCCGCGCCGAGGAGCAGGCGCCGAGCGACGGGCGGATCAAGATGTGGATCGGCGCCGCGCTTGTGCAGCTTGAGCAGCCCCAGGGCGCGCTCAAATTCTTCACCGAAGCAACCGGAATGGGCGTGCCCGAGGCGGAAGTGGCGGCACAGCGCGGTATGGCCTTCGACCTCCTCGGCGACCCGCGGCGGGCGCAGCGCGACTACCGGATGGCGCTGGCGAACAAGCCGAGCGCGGAGGTCTCCCGCCAACTTGCCTTGTCGCTTGCGATCAGCGGCGAGCGCGAGCCTGCCTTGCGCCTCCTCGAGGACCAGCTCCTGACCCGCGACCGCGCCGCCGAGCGCACCCGCGCCTTTGTTCTGGCGCTGACCGGCGATGCCGCCGGGGCCGCGCGCGCCGTGCAGGCGAGCATGCCGGCGCAAAGCGCGGCCTTGGCACCCTTTCTCGACCGCCTGCCGGCGCTTTCGCTGTCCGAGCGCGCGCTGGCCGTCCACCTCGGCCATTTCCCGAGCAGCGCCCGCAACCTGCCGGTGCCGCGGCCGAACACTTATGCGGCCTATCAGCCGTCACCCACGCCGACGCGCGCCGGTGCTCCGGACCGAAGCCAGGCGGCGCTCGGCACCCGCGCCGTTGCCGCGCCCAAGCCGCAGACCCGTGTCGTTGACCGCCAGCCCGCTTTCAAATCGAAGCCGGTGCCGCGCGCCGCCGGCCGAACGCCGATCGCCGCATCGCCGAGTCAAATCGCAAGCGCCGCCCCGGCCGCGGCTTCGCCGACCCGGGTGACCTCCGGGGCGTCGAACCGGGAGACGACTCAGGACCGGGCCGAGCGCCCCGCGACCAAGCCCGCCGCGTCCCCGCCGCGGCAACTGGCGGCATCCTCGCCGCCGCGAGCAGTGTCCTCGCCCGCGCGGCAGCAAGCTTCGGCGATCCCAGTCGGGCGGGTGGTCCTGCCGGAGCCGCAGGTTTCGTCGCCAGTGGTTGTCGCGAAACTGGAGCCCCAGCGGCAGGGCCCGGATCTGGCGTCCACATCGGCGCTGCCCCCCGTTCAGCAAAATTCCGGTCCGTCGCTGCCCCTCGCGCAGGCGCCGGTGCAGACTGCGCTCAACACGGCGTTGCCCAGCCAGGCGCTCGCCGTGCCCGGCTTCTCCATTGCCGCCACGGGACAATCGCAAGCAAGCGCCGCCCCTCAGGAGCCGGTCTCCGAACTCGCGTCGGTTCAGGCGGCACCGAAGCCGGTCTCCGAGCTTGCCTCGGTTGAAGCGCCGCCGCCGGCTTCGGCCCCCGTCGAGGAGCGCGGCGCCAGCCGCCTGGCGGGCATCGCGTCGCTGATCGCCTCGCTTCCGGAGGAACCGGCCGGCGCCGAAGAGGCTCCCGAGCCCGCGCCCGTTCCGGTAAAGGTCGCCATCGCGGCACCCGCCAAGAAGGAGCCTCCGAAGCCAGTCGTCGCGTCAAAAAAGGACCTCGCGGCCAAGCCGGTGGTTAAGAAAGACGCTGTCGAGGCGAAGAAGCCCGTTGCGCCGGCTGAGCCGAAGCGGATCTGGGTGCAGGTCGCGGGCGGCGCCGACAAGGCGGCGCTTCCGCGGGAATTCGCCCGGATCAAGACCAAGGCGCCCAAGCTGCTCGCCGCGCGCGCCGCCTGGACGACTCCGCTCAAGGCCACCAACCGCCTGCTCGTCGGCCCGTTCAAGACCGATGGGGAAGCGCAGACCTTCGTCAACGAGCTCAAGAAGTCGAATGTCACCGGGTTCGCCTGGACCAGCGAAGCGGGCCAAAAGATCGAGAAGCTTTCCGCGAAGTGAAGCCGCTCGCCTTTTGCGCCGCCGATCCCGCGCGCTCGCGCGGGCGGCTCCACGGCCATGCCGGCGGCGAAAGCCGCGGCCCGCGCGACGCGTTCCAGCGCGACCGGGACCGGATCGTCCACTCCGTGCCATTTCGCCGCCTGCGCCACAAAACCCAGGTGTTCGTGGCGCCCGACGGGGATCATTTCCGGGTGCGCCTCACCCACAGCCTCGAAGTCGCGCAGATTGGCCGCACTCTGGCCCGCGTGCTCGGCCTCAACGAGGATCTCACCGAGGCGCTTTGCCTCGCCCACGACATCGGCCATCCGCCGTTCGGCCATAGCGGCGAGGATGCGCTGGAGGCGGCGCTGGCTGAGGCGGGGGGTTTCGACCACAATGCCCAGACGCTGCGCACGCTGACCAGGCTCGATTCTCCCTACCCGCTGCACGCCGGGCTCAACCTGAGCTGGGAGACGCTGGAAGGCCTCGCCAAGCACAACGGCCCGGTGTTCGAGCCTTCGTGGGCGCTTGCCGAAGCGGACGCCGAATATCCGCTCGATCTCACCTCCTGGCCGAGCCTTGAGGCTCAGATCGCCGCCATTGCGGACGACATCGCGTACGACAATCACGACATCGACGATGGGCTACGGGCCGGCCTGTTCACGCTCGAAGAGCTGCTCGAAGTGCCTCTCGTAGCGCGGGCCTGGGCGGCGGTGAAGGTGCGCTACCCACAGGTGCCGGAGGCGCGGCTTACCTCGGAACTGGTGCGCGACCAGATTGGGCTGATGGTCAACGATGTGCTCGCCGAGACGCAGCGCCGGGTGGGGCAAGCGGGCGTAGGCTCGGTCGATGAGGTGCGATCCGCCGGCCGTTCCTTGGCGGGCTTCTCGCCGGCGCTTGCTGCGCAGGAGCGGGAGCTGAAGGGTTTTCTCTACGCCCGAATGTACAACGCGCCGCCGGTCGCGGCCGTGCGAAGGGAGGCGCAGAAGGTCGTCGCCGGCCTTGCCGCCGCCTACCGCGCCGATCCGGGCCTGCTTCCGGAGGAGTGGCAGCCGCGGCAGGAAGGGCTGGTGCCCGCCCTGCGCGCGATCGGCGACTTCATCGCCGGCATGACCGACCGCTACGCCGTCCGGCAGTACCGGGCGCTGGTCGGCCCGGTGGACTTGCCCGAGGCTTTCTAGGCGGCCCGAGGCTTTCTAGCCGGATCGTGCGCTGATGTGTTACGCTTGCGCCGGCTCGCACGAGTCGCGTTCGCTTGCGCCCTCCAGATGAGGTGATCAGCCATGAACCTTCGGCT
>DASWMM010000230.1:0-3438 GCA_036399755.1 Allosphingosinicella sp. | reverse complement strand
CGGCGGCGTCAGCAGCTCGTCGGTGGTCGGCGCGCGCGCGGCCTGCGCGGGTTTGGGCGGCAGGCTCTGCCCCGCCGGAGGCTGGAGCGGCTCCACCTTGCCGCAGGCGGCGGCAAGCAGTGCCAGAAGGAGGATCGCGCGTTTCATTGAAACGGCTCTAATCGGGCGCGCGGGTGAAATCATCCCCGAAATAGGTCCAGCTTGCTCCGCGGACGTGCCGCTCCTACGTCGCGGCCATGCGCAACAGCCTGCTCCTCGGCCTCCTCCTCCTCACCGCCTGCGGCAGCGAGACGCCGGCCCCCCAAGCCGAGCCTGCCAAGGCCGGCGCCATCGACCGCTCCCGCGCCGGCACGGCGGCGCCGGACACGAGCTTTGAAGATCCCGACGGCGAGAAGGTCACGCTGGCCGACTTCCGGGGCAAGCCCGTCCTCCTCAACCTGTGGGCGACCTGGTGTGCGCCCTGCGTCAAAGAGCTGCCGACGCTCGACGCGCTGCAAACCCGCGAGGGCGAGCGCCTGAAGGTTCTGACGGTGAGCCAGGACATGGAAGGCCGGGCCAAGGTCGAAGCCTTCCTCGCCAAGGGCAAATACCGCTCGTTGGAGGCTTGGCTCGATGCGGGAATGGCGCTGATGAGCGACCTCGGCGTCACCACTTTACCCACTACCATCCTCTACGACGCGCAAGGCCGCGAAGTCTGGCGCCTCGCTGGCGACAAGGACTGGACGGGAACGGAAGCTGCAGGTCTGATTGCGCAAACGTCGTCGCGCTGAGGCATCAGAGCAGAACCACGTCTACATTGGCGCAAGCGCGGATACGGGCGCAGGCTTCGAAGCCGTTGCGCGATCCGCCTTGGTTGGTATTTCCCTCGATGGTGTTAAACACTGTCTTGGCCGGTGTTGAGCCGGCGATGATGCCGGTGTGGATCCAGTCCGCGGCATTGGTGGCACTCGGGACAATGAAGATGCTGCCCGGCGGCGCATCGGCTGGTGACATTTTCTTCTTGTACTTGCCGCGCGACTTGGCTTCATTTGCGATCGCATCGCAGCTGAAGGTATATTTCACCGGCGATGGCTGGCCGTGCACTCTCGCTGCGGCTGCCAGGATGTAGCTGACGAAGCCCGCACACCACAAGTAGTCGGGTCCGTGATTGCCGCGCATGTAGAGGCGTACCCACGGACCGCCGTTCGCTCCACCCACCTCAATCGGATGCTCCCGCACGTGCCTCTCGCCAATCGCAACGATCGTCTCGCCGAGAGTCGCCTTCGGCGCCACGGGAAGAATGGCTCTCAGCAGCGGCTGCGCGAGCCAGTCCATCAAATCCTGATTAACGCTTTCGACGCCGGGGATGCCCTGCTTTGCACAGAATGCCGCTAGACCAGCCTTCGTCGCCGGCCCAAAGTCCCTATCGATGGCGACGTTGATGCCGTTTAGCGCGAGAAGTTCTTGGATCAGCGTAGCGCCGTTGCTCTTGCCTGGGCCAATCGGCGCGTGGAGTTTCAGTTCCTTTTCGAGACGCGCGTCCCCACAACCTGCAGATGTCAGCATGATCCCGACTCCTCTAGCGCTATGTGGAAGTGAAACGCGAAACGGTTGCTGAGTCAATGAGTAAAATGGAGGCGCCACCTAAGCGTATTTGTCGGAGAGATTCTAGTCCCGAAGCAATTCGTTGATGCTGGTCTTGGACCGCGTCTGCGCGTCCACCCGCTTGACGATCACCGCGCAAGCCAGGCCCGGCCCACCGTTCTTGGCCGGCAGCATGCCCGGCACCACCACCGAATACGCCGGCACGCGTCCCACGAACACCTCGCCCGAAGCCCGATCAACGATCTTTGTAGAAGCTCCCAGAAACACTCCCATCGACAGCACCGCGCCTTGCTCCACCACGACACCTTCGGCAACTTCCGACCGCGCGCCGATGAAGCAATCGTCCTCGATGATCACCGGCCCGGCCTGCAGCGGCTCCAGCACCCCGCCGATCCCGGTGCCGCCCGAAATGTGGACGTTGCGCCCGATCTGCGCGCAGCTTCCCACCGTCGCCCAGGTGTCCACCATCGTGCCTTCGCCGACATAGGCGCCGATGTTGACGAAGCTCGGCATCAGCACCGCGCCCTTTGCGACGTAAGCGCCGCGGCGGACGATGGCGCCCGGCACCGCGCGGAAGCCCGCCTGCGTGAAACGCTCCGCATCCCATCCAACGAATTTGGACGGCACCTTGTCCCACCAGTGCGCGCCGCCTGGGCCGCCGGAGATCGCTTCCATCGGGGACAAGCGGAAGGAGAGCAGGACCGCCTTCTTCAGCCACTGGTTCACCGTCCAGCCGCCCGCGCCCTTCTCCGCTACCCGCGCCTCGCCCGAATCGAGCAGGGCGATGGCGGCGCTCACCGCGTCCGCCACGCCGCGGTCGCCCGCTCCCACTGAGTCGCGGCGTTCCCAGGCGGCTTCGATGGTGTCGCGCAGCGCGTCGGTCATTGGGGGTCCTCCTGGACGATGTCGGTCAACCATTCGGCGACGTCGGTTGTGCGATAATCGATAAACGCCGGATCGGCATCGCGGCCGGCCTGTTCGGAGCCGTTGTCGACCCACACGGTGGTCATGCCGAGCGCCTTGGCGGGCTCCAGGTTGCGGGCCATGTCCTCCACGAACAAGGCGCGCGCCGGTTCGATGGCGTAGCGGTCGCACATCGCCCGGTAGGCGTCGGGATGCGGCTTGGGCACGTAGTTCATGGCATGGATGTCGTGCAGCCCGTCGAAGGCGTTTGCCAGGCCGAGCTTGTCCAGCACGCGCCGGGCATAGGCCTCATCGCCGTTGGTGAAGACGTATTTGCGCCCCGGCAGGCGATCGAGCGCCTCCACTACCCGCCGGTCGGCCGCGATCCGCGCAAGATCGATGTCGTGGACAAAATCCAGGAACTCGCGCGGGTCGGTGCCGTGGGTGCGCATCAGGCCCGACAAGGTGGTGCCGTGCTCGTGGAAATAGCCCTTCTGAATGCGCCGAGCCTCCTCCGCGTCGCAGCCGACCAGGCGCTGGATGAAGGCGCCCATGCGGATATCGATCAGTTCGAACAGGTTGGTCGAGGCGGGATACAGGCTGTTGTCGAGATCGAAGATCCAGCAGTCGATATGGCGAAGCGCGGAGAGCATGCTCCCCCTTAGCGACCGCCGGTCCCTTCAGACAAATGAAAGCTTTGGACGCGCATAAGTAACTGACAAAACTACCGAAATCGTCGGGAAAGGATCGCGCATGGAGCGCCGGCCGTACAGGAATGTGCTTATCCTTTCCGTTTGCGCCGGCGCGTTGGTGCTCGGCGGCTGTGGCGGCGGGAGCGCCGGGACCGGCGTGCGTCCGGACCCGACCATGAGCGCGCCGCCTCCAGCACCCCCGCCACCCCCGCCACCGCCGCCACCCCCGCCGCCGCCCCCTCCGCCCCCGGCGACCGCC
>DASWMM010000229.1:0-3734 GCA_036399755.1 Allosphingosinicella sp. | reverse complement strand
CAGCCTTCGGCTGGTCCCCCTCCCCGTTCCGGGGAGGATTTTGCTTACACGAATATCATCCCGATCCAGTCGGCGGTTAAAGCGGGCTTGTCCTCGCCCTCGATCTCGACGGTGACGTTGTGCACGAACTGCCACTGGCCGGGGCGCTTTTCCTGCGCGCTGGCCAGCACAAAGCGGCCGCGCACGCGCTTGCCGGAGCGGACGGGGGCGATGAAGCGGACTCGCTCGAAGCCGTAATTGACCGCCATCTTGAGGCTGTCCGGCACCAGCATCACGTCGGCAGCCATTCGGCTGAGCAGCGACAAGGTTAGGAAACCATGCGCCACCGTGCCGCCGAACGGCGTCTTGGCGGCGGCTTCCGGATCGGTGTGGATGAACTGGTGGTCCTGGGTCACCTCCGCAAAGGCGTCGATCGCCGCCTGGTCCACGGTCAGCCAGCCGGAGACGCCGATCTCGGTCCCAACCTTCGCGGCGATTTCGTCCAGGCTGGCAAGCGGCATGCGCGTCCCCACATTGTGCCGGGCAAGCCCGAGCGGTATCGGGCCGTCCTAGAACCGCTCAACCGAAAGACACAAGCCTTGGCGACCGCCACCACGCCCGCCCGCCCCGCTGACGCTACGGCAAGCGCCCGCACGGAAATCCGCCGCCTGCACCGCGTTGCCGAGCCGGACGTGCTGCAACCGCTTTTGAAGGACGCCGAGCTTGCTCCCGAGTCGCGCCGCCTTGTCGAGCAGCGCGCGTCCGGCATGCTCGCCGACTTGCGCGCGGCGCAGTCTTCGGGCTGGGTGAACCAGTTCCTGCAGGAATATCGCCTCAACACGTCGGAAGGCATCGCCCTCCTGTCGCTCGCCGAAGCGTTCCTGCGCGTGCCGGACCCGGAAACCGCCGACGCGCTGATCGCCGACAAGCTCGGCAATGCCGACTGGAAGGCGCACAAGGGCAAGTCGCACTCCACCCTGGTCAACTCCGCCACCTGGGGCCTTGTGATCGGCCGCGCCCTCGTCAGTGAGACCGAGCAGGCGAGCGCCTTGAAGCGCCTGCTGTCGCGGGCCGGCGAGCCGTTCGTCCGCCAGGCAGTGGGCGCGGCGATGCGGATGATGGGCGAGATCTTCGTCATGGGCCGCACCATCGAGGAAGCCGTCGCGCGCATGGCCAAGCGCGAGAACAGGGGCTTCACCGCAAGCTTCGACATGCTCGGCGAATCCGCCCGCACCTATGAGGATGCGCGGCGCTATTTCGTCTCCTACGAGAACGCGATCCGTTCGGTCGGCAAGGTCGCCGACCGCGGCCACTCCATCTCGGTCAAGCTTTCCGCACTCCACCCGCGCTACGAAGTCGCGCATTACGACAATTGCGTGCCGTCGCTGATCGAGCAGGTCGAGGCGCTCGCCACCCTCGCCAAGGCGAGCAACATCGCCTTCACCGTCGATGCGGAGGAAAGCGAGCGGCTGGAGATGAGCCTCGACATCATCGAGGCGGTTGCCGGCCTGCCGAGCCTCAAGGGCTGGGACGGCCTCGGGATGGCGGTGCAGGCCTACGGCAAGCGCGCGCGGCCGACCCTGGCTTGGGCCGACGCGATCGGCGCCGCCACTGGCCGCCGCATTGCAGTGCGGCTGGTCAAGGGCGCCTATTGGGACAGCGAGATCAAGCGCACCCAGGAACAGGGCCTCGGCGAATATCCTTTGTTCACCCGCAAGGCGGCGACGGACGTCTCCTACCTCGCCTGCGCCCGCGACATGCTTGGCGCGAAGAACATCTATCCGGCCTTTGCGACGCACAATGCGCTGACGGTGGCCAACATCCTGGAATGGGCCGGCGCCAGCCGCGACTTCGAGTTCCAGCGCCTCCACGGCATGGGCGAGGGGCTGTACGAGCATCTCGTGCGCGAGGAAGGGTATCAGACCCGAATCTACGCGCCGGTCGGAGGCCACCGCGATCTGCTGGCCTATCTGGTGCGGCGCCTGCTGGAGAATGGCGCCAACTCCAGCTTCGTCCACCAGCTCGCCGACGAGCGGCTGACGGACGCGGACATCCTGGCGGATCCGGTGGCGAAGATCGTCTCCGTGGGCGGGAGCCGGCACCCGGCTATCCCGCTGCCCCGCGACTTGTTTGGGGACCGCCGGAACAGCGGCGGCATCGATCTGGCGGACCGGGAAGAGCTGGCGCGGGTGGCAACCTTAGTGTCAGCCCCCCAAGCCGTTCGTCCCGAGCGGAGTCGAGGGGCGCCGGCACAGAGTTCGAACGAGCGCCCCTCGACTTCGCTCGGGACGAACGAGGCTGTGCAAGGCAACCCCCCGGTCACTTCTGCCGGCGAAAACTGGCAAGAGCATGCCCCCCAGGCCAAGGCGATGGTCTCCCGCGCACTCACCGCCTTCCGCCCGTGGGATGCGCAGTCGGTCGAGCACCGCGCCGCTTGCCTCGACCGGCTCGCCGACCTGCTGGAGCAGGAGCGCGGAACCCTGATGCGAATCTGCGTGCAGGAGGCAAAGAAGACCATCCCCGACGCCCTCGCCGAAGTCCGCGAGGCCGTCGATTTCTGCCGTTACTACGCCCAGCAGGCGCGCACCGGTCTCCAGCCGCTCGAACTCCCCGGCCCGACCGGCGAGCGCAACGTGCTCAGGATGGGCGGCCGCGGCGTCTGGGTGTGCATCGCCCCTTGGAACTTCCCGCTCGCTATCTTCCTCGGCCAGGTCACGGCGGCGCTGGTCGCCGGCAACACGGTGGTCGCCAAGCCGGCGCCGCAGACGCCCGAGATCGCCGCTTATGCCGTCGGCCTCGCCCACGGCGCCGGCATCCCCGAGGACGCGCTGATCCTCGCCGCCGGCGGCCCGGACATGGGCGCGGCACTGGTGGAAGACAGCCGTATCGCGGGGATCGCCTTCACCGGCTCCACCGCCACCGCCAAGCGCATCGCCCGCTCTCTGCTGGACGACGACGAGCGCCCGATCGTGCCCTTCATCGCGGAGACGGGCGGCATCAATGCGATGATCGTCGACAGCACCGCTTTGCCCGAGCAGGTGGTCGTGGACGTGGTGACCAGCGCCTTCCGCTCCGCCGGCCAGCGTTGCTCCGCCCTGCGCCTGCTGCTGCTGCAGGAGGAGATCGCCGAGCGCACGTTGGAGATGCTGTCAGGCGCGATGGACACGTTGGTGGTCGGGAACCCCGCAGATCCCCGCACCGATGTCGGCCCGGTGATCGACCGGGGCGCCTACGAACGCCTGATGGAGCACCGCGAGGCGATGCGGGGGCGGTGGGTGAAGACCATAGAGGTTCCTCAGACTCGTTCGTCCCGAGCGAAGTCGAGGGGCGCTGGCACGGACTCATTACACACGCCCCTCGACTACGCTCGGGACGAACGAGGTGGGGAGCAAGGTGGTTTGTTCGTCCCGCCCACCCTGATCCGTGTCGGACGCCTCGAAGACGTGAAAAAGGAATGGTTCGGGCCGCTCCTCCACGTCGCCACCTGGAAGTCGGGGCGGCTGGCCGAGACGGTGGAGCGGGTCAACCGCTCCGGCTTCGGCCTCACCATGGGCCTGCACAGCCGGATCGCCCGCGCCGCCGAGACGGTCGAGGAACTCGCCACCACCGGCAATCTCTACGTCAACCGCTCCATGATCGGCGCAATCGTCGGCTCCCAGCCGTTCGGCGGCGAGGGGCTGTCCGGCACCGGCCCAAAGGCGGGCGGCCCGCACTACCTGCCGCGCTTCTGCGCCGAGCGGGTGACCAGCACCGAC
>DASWMM010000228.1:0-22365 GCA_036399755.1 Allosphingosinicella sp. | reverse complement strand
CGGCCGAGACCACCAAATTGTTCCCATTTTGCCGCCGCAGCGCATCGATTGCGGAAGCCAAATAGGCTGCGCCGCCGGCCGGCACGCGAATCGCCGCATCGCCGGGGCCGGGATGGTCAACCGTCTGCCTGGGCGCTTCGAGATTGCCATGGAAATCGTTGAAGGCGATCAGCTTCACCGTCACCGGCGCCGCCGCCGCGCTCTCCCGCGCCTCCCGGGTGGTTGCGCAGCCGGCCAGCGCCAGCGCGCCCGCAAGAAAGAGGAACTTCATGCCCATATCGAGATCACCCATCCCCGAGTTCGTCGCCCCTGCCCGTGCCACGGCGCAGGGTGCTCTGTCACTAGGCGCGCGGCCCGGCCCGGCTTAAGGAAGAGGGATGAGCAACGACCACCACCCCCTAGTCGAGCGCGCCCGCGAGGCGGCGCTTCGTGCCTACGCACCTTATTCCCGCTTCTCCGTCGGCTGCGCGATCGAATCGGTGGACGGCGAGATCGCGGTCGGTGTCAACATCGAGAATGCCTGCTACCGCCTCGGCATGTGCGCGGAGCAGTCGGCTCTCTCGGCGGCGCACCAGGCGTTCGGGCTGGAAAAGGTGGCGCGAATCGCGGTGGCGGGCGGCGACGCAAGCAGCGGCGCACTCACCGGCGGCGGCGTCTGCACGCCGTGCGGGGGCTGCCGCCAGGCGATCCTCGAAGCGGCGCACTTGGGCGGCCGCGACATCGAGATCGTCTCGGCCAACGGCGACGGCACGGCGAGCAACTCGGTGCGCATCTCCGAGCTCCTGCCCTTCGGCTTCGGCCCGGGAAACCTCAGCGACGCGGGCTAGAACCCGGCGCGGCACTCCGTGAACTCCCCTCCCTTCTAAGGAGGGGTTAGGGGTGGGTAGCCGTGAAGCCCCCTCGATGGGGGCGGAGCGGCCTTGCTGCGTAGGATAGCGCTTCGCGGGCATCGAGCCCGCTCAGCGCTTACCCACCCCCCTGCCCCTCCCTAACAGGGAGGGGGCTTGGTTGGCGGTGGGGATGCGCGGTTCGGGCTGCCCCGCGGCAAAAGTGGGGTGAGAGGCGTTCTTACGAATAGAAGATGTGCAGGCCAATCTTGGCCTGCCTGGTGAGGCGCTTGCCCCAACTCGGCGCGACATAATCGGCATGGTACCACAGCACGTTGGACGGCAGCGTGTCGGACAGCTTGGCCTGGGCGATCTTCGCCACCGCAACCGCCTTGCGCCAAGACGTCGAGCTGAAGTCCGGAGTCGGGAAGCGGCCGTGGCGGATGAAGGAGAACTGCCATGGCTGGGTGATCACCGAGCAAAGGTCGGCGGGGTAGCGCCCGGAACCGGCGCGGTTGATCACCACCTGCGCGACGGCGAGCTGGCCCTGGAGCGATTCGCCGCGTGCTTCGAAATACACCGCCTTGGCGAGGCAATCCTGCTCGCGGGTGTCGGTGGTGTCGCCGGCATATTCGCCGACAAGCTCGTCGAGGCTGCGGTGGGGAGCGGCCGCGCCGGGGGCGCTGGGGCTCAAGGCGAGGCGCGCCCAATGGGTGGCGGTGCTCCACAGGCTGGACACGACGCCCGGTTTTTCTTCGGTCTTGGGGAGGGGCGCAGCGACCCGCGCTTCGGCACCGTCGAGCGCGGCTTCAACCGAAGCGGCGCTTGTCCCGTCCACCGGCGCAGTGGCGACGATGCTTGGCGCATCGGTACCTTCGGCCTGGGAGGGTGCAGAGATGGTGGCCGCCGCGGAGAGCGCGACAGCAGCCGCGGCAAAGGCCGCGGCCCGAGTGATACGGTTCATCTGGTTCCAGAACTATGCGGTGTGCGATCCCCCGGATGCCGAACATTGCATCCCCGATCGCGTCCCCCGTCTCGCTGCGCACCCGGAAACAAGGGTCGCACCGCTCTTCGTTTTCGCTGAGGAGCCAATGACTTAGGTCCGCCGATAACTCAACCCGCCGAGGCCGGAGTCACGATGAACCGTGTGACTCGGCGGACACGCCGAAGAAAATTATGGATGCGTACGGAACTTTACGCCGGATGTGGCTTTTCAGCCGCCGCTATTGCCCAAAGGCAGCGGGGGGATTCGCAACCGGCGGCTGCTCCCCTCCGGCAATCAGCCGCACAAAGGCGCTCGCCACCCAGCCCGAACGGCACGGCCCATCATAATCGTGGGGCCGCGTTGCCGGCGAAGACACGCCGCAGCGCTCCGCCAGGGTGCCGTTCTCGTCATACACGATGCCGAGCCACTTCTGGTCTAGGGAGCGGTTGCAAACGAAAAAGCGCGTGCCGGACGGCACCGCGCCGTTTTCCGCCGCGCTGTCGAACGGGGCGTGGCGAACGGCAAGCGATTGCCCGGGATCGAGGTTGCGGGTGGTGCCGGCCCCGCCGCAGGCGTCGAAGCTCGCGCCAAGCTCGCCCACCCGCACGGCGCGAACCTGCTTCACGGGGGCGGCGGCGGGCGCGTCCACCGGCTCGACCCCGTTGGTATAATGGTCGTCGCGCACCGGCTCCCCGCAGGCGCTGAGCGCCAGCAGTGCAAGGAAGGCGGCGGCGTGAAGCTGAAAGGGTGAGCGCATCCGTGCCTTGTGGCGCTTGCCGCGGGAAAAATCTACGGATGCCGCACAGGGGAGGATAGATGGCGTATTGGCTGATGAAATCGGAACCGGCGAGCTACGGCTGGGCCGACCTTGTCGGCGACGGCTCCGCCGAATGGGACGGCGTACGCAACCCCGCCGCGCGCCTCCACCTGAAAGCCATGGCCGTGGGCGACGAGGCCTTCTTCTACCACAGCGGCAAGGACAAGGCGGTGGTCGGCGTGATGCGGATCACCCGCGCCGCCGCGCCCGACCCGAAGGACGCCAACTGGGTAAGCGTCCGCGTGGAGCCGGTTCACCCTCTTCCCCGCCCGGTAACGCTTGCCGCGATCAAGGCCGCGCCGAGCCTCGCCGGCCTGGAGATGCTGCGCCAGTCGCGCCTCTCCGTCTCGCCGGTTGGCGAGGCGGAGTGGGCGGCGATCCTCGATCTGGCGGCAGGCGCCTAGCGCGCTCCGCGATTTCCGGCGGCGCGAAACAGGGCCGCGGCCGCGAACCACAAGCCGCCGAGGACGGCGCTGATCACCGCGCCGTTGGGGTCGATCGCGTAGCCGGCAAACGCAACCGCCAGCTGCGCAACGCCAGCGGCCGCCATGGCAAGGGCGGTGCCGGACGCCCGGAATTTCGCCAAGGCAGAGCCGCCGACGGCGAGGCCGATCACGCCCAGGAACATCAGGCTGAAGTTGTTGTCGCCGTCGCCGATCATGCCCACCGCCGCGCTGGCCCAGACGATCGCAAAGGCGGCGGCGATCGCGCAGGCTGCCCCCGCTCGGTAGAAGGTGTCGCGGCTCATCCGCACCGCCAGTTCGGCCGCGCCGCCGACAAGGCCCGCCACCACCGCGGCGAACAGGAAATCCTCTCCCTCCCAGTTCATTTCCTTGGTGAACTGCATGATCACGAGCGGCGCCGCGACCAGCAACGCCGCCAATCCCCAGAGCGCCGGACGAAGCCGGCTTCCCCGCTGCCCTTCGCCGCCATGTGCAATGCCCGTCATGCCTCAACTCCCCTGATGCCTTAAGCTTTTCGAGCCTCGCTTCTGGCACCACCGGGTGCAGCCCTTGTCCGCCCGATGTGGAGAATCGGTGCAGACGAAACATACTTCGTCACCGCGCCGCTTCACCCTGGAGCAACGGCGCGAACCGCCCTGCGGTCCCGGCGTGCCGAAACGGCTTGTCAGGAACAGCACTCCTCGAGGATCCGGCGGAAATCCTGAAAGGCCGCCGTCGCGCCCTCGACCAACTGGTCGTCGCAGCCCTCAAGCGCGGAATTGCCGTCCAGGCCTTGGCAAAACGACCACCATGCAGTGCCGTTTTCGCCGGATCCGGCAAAGAAAAGTCTCGCGCCGCGCGCCCAATCCGGCGCGGTTTCGAGCGCGCGGTGCAGCACCTTCCCGCCCAGCGCGGAGCCCCGAGTCACATAGGAATAGCCGACATTCCATGCTGCGGTGGCCGAAGCCGGGGTGGGGTGGGCGGCCGGCACCGGCATCCCCAGCGCGTGGAGATCGGCCCTCGCCGCCGCGATGCGACTCAGCGCGTGCGCATCACCGCCGCTTTCGCCAAGCGCGGCGCTCGCCGCCCGCTCGACATCGACGCTACCGGCGTGAAAGAGGTAAAAAGCCCGCAACACCGCAGCATAGCCGGCGCGCGAAGGGGTGCCATCGAGCAGCGCCTGAAGCTCGGGCCGGGCGTGCATAGCTTCGTGAAGATCGTCCGTCGCCCGTTTCAGCAACTGCCGGCGCATCGGCGCGGGACGAGAGTTCGTTGCTGGGCTGGGCACCGCGTCCGCTTAGCTTCGCGGCCGCGGCAACGGCAAGCGCCATTGCACCGAGGCAGAACGGCGCGAACCTGCGTGCGCGGCGCCGCCGTGGGGCGAGCCGCGCACGCATACGCTTCCCTTACGGGTTGCGGCGGTTGTCGACGTGGATGTCGCGCTCCTTGCGCTTCAGACCGAGCAGGCCGGCAAGGCCAAGCAGGCCAAGCAGGCCCCACTTGCCGCTGTCTTCGTCTTCGTCCTGCTGCGCGGGCGCCGCGTAGCTGGTGTCGCCGGCCGTGGTGCCGGTCGAAGTCGTGCTGGCATTGTCCTGCGCCGAGGCGGCGGACGCAAGGCCGGTCAAAGCGGCGGCGGCGATCGCGGCCTTAGTCAAAGTGGAATAGCGCATGTGTTTCCTCCTGTTTACTCACCCAATCGGGCCGGTGCCGCCAACGGGCGAAGCAACGGCCCGTTCCAACCAAACACCTTAACCGAGTTTAGTCTCGCCTGCGGCTAACGGCTTGCCGCATTTGGCAGAAACCCGGGAACAGCAAGGGTGCGAATCGGTTTCACCCACCGCATCACCACAAGGCTTGAGCTTCATGGCGGACAGGGAAGAAGTCGCGGCTATTCCGCTTGCGGAAGAGCGAGTCGCGATCGGCAAGCGGCAGGTTGAAAGCGGTCGCGTTCGGGTCCGCATCGGCGTCGAGGAGCGCGAGGAACTTGTTCCGGCCGAACTCGCCCGGGACGCCGTCGAGATCAAGCGCGTCGCCCGCAACACGCCCTTGTCCGAACTGCCCGCCGTCCGGGTCGAAGGCACCACCACCATCATCCCGGTCGTCGAGGAGCAGCTCGTCGTCGAGAAGCGCCTCGTCCTGGTTGAGGAAATCCACATCCTGCGCCACAGCGAAACCCAGCACGAACAGGTGCCGGTGCGGCTGCGCTCCGAACGGGTCGAGATCGAGCGCGACGAGGCCGGGGCATGAGCACGGAATCGACCGCCACCTGGCTGCCCGCCGGAGGAAAGGCCGGCGCGCCGCCCCAGGCCGAGGCCCCTGCCCCGGCTCAGCCCCGCCCCGATGCCCCGCCCCTGCACAGCGCCGAGCCCCAGCTTGTCACAGGCCGCGCCCGCGTCGAAACCGACGGCATCGAAGCCGCGCAGGGCGAACCGGCCGTCGCGCCGCAAACAACCGGCCGCGTGCTCAGCGAGGAGGAGATCACCGCCGGCGGCTTCTTCACCGAACGCGTCATCGAAGTCGCCGAAACGCGCGAGGAAGCGGTGGTTGAGAAACAGGTGGTGGTCCGCGAGGAAGTGGTGCTGCGCCGCAACTCGGCCGAGCATGTCGAAACCGTGCGCGACAGCGTCCGCCACACCGAGGTCGAGGTAGACGAATATGCCGCGCCGCCCGATGGCGGGGAGCGGCAGGAGTAGCTGCTGGATCTTATCGAGAATACCAGACGCCGGGCTGCGGGGAGCAGCGGGCGACCGGACAAGAGTGGGGTTTCAACACTGTGAAGGAGAGTAGCTTATGTCCCGACATGTAACCGCATTGTACGACACCCGCGCTGAAGCGGATGCCGCCCGCCAGCGCCTGTCCTCGGCGGTCTCGCTGGATCAGGTAAGGATCATCGACAAGGACAATGGGGGCGGCTCCGCCGGCGGCTCCGGCTCCGGCCTGGGCAGCCTCTACATGCCGAACGAAGACCGCCAGGCTTATGGCGAGGGCATCCGCCGCGGCGGCTTCCTGCTCTGCGCCGAGGTTGAAACCGGCGAGGATGCCGACAAGATCGTCAGCCTGCTCGAGGAATCGCCGGGCGTCGACATGGAAGAACGGCAGAACAGCTGGCGCGGCGAAGGCTGGTCGCCCCAGGCCGCAACCGGCCAGGGTGCCTCCACCGGCGGCCCGCTGACCGCGTCGGCCGGCACGGCGCAGGCGCAGGGCAACCTCGTCTCCGAAGAGCGCATCCCGATCGTCGAGGAAGAGCTTCGCGTCGGCAAGCGCGAGGTCGAGCGCGGCGGGGCCCGGGTCCGCACCTACGTCCGCGAAGTGCCGGTGCAGGAGCAGGTGACCCTGCGCGAGGAGCATGTCTCCGTCGAGCGCCGCCCCGTTGAAGGCGGCCAGGCACAGGCTGCCGTCAGCGGCCGTCCGGAGGACCTGCTCCAGGAGCGTGAAATCGACATGCGCGAAACCGCCGAGGAAGCGGTTGTGCAAAAGGTCGCCAGCGTCACCGAGGAAGTGGTCGTCCGCAAAACCGCCGAGGAGCATGTCGAGCAAATCAGCGACACGGTGCGCCGCACCGAAGTCGATGTCCAGGAAGGCGTGACTGGAAGCACCGGCAGCACCACCGGCGGCACCGACCGCTCGGCGTTCGGCAGCTTCGGCAGCGGCGGCCAGACCGGCGGCACCGGCAGCGACGCCAACCAGTTCGAACGCGACAAGTCCCGCTAAGCCGGGCGCAACGCCACCGAACGAAGGGGCCGGGGTGGAAACATCCCGGCCCTTTTTTCGTGACCCCGCCCCTTCAACCGGCCGGGCGCCCTTCGGCGTGAAAGGCACAACGCGGTTTTGAAGCACCGCGAAAGGACGGCAAAGGTTACGAAGTTGAGGCTTTTGCCTGGTGCATCCTGTTACCTTTGGATCCTTTGGTCGAGGATCGGGCCGAGCCGCTCGGACAAGGCGCGCAGCTCGTCCGTGCGGCCCTCGGCGTCGATCCGGGCCGCAAGCCGGTCCAGCCCGGCAAGGCGCCCCATGACTCCGGACACCTGCTCGCGCTCGACATAGCCGATCAGCCGCCCGCGGTAGAAACGCGGCACGAGCAGGGTTTCGATGGAGGAGCCGGCGGTTCTTCGGGCGTGCGCGGCGCAGCGCGCGTCCCCCGCAAAGGCGGCCGCCGCATCCCAGGCGGCGGCGAAGCTCTCCGCGCCTGCGCGCCGGCGAAGCCGATACGCCCCCACCCGCGCCCGCCCAACGCTCCGCGCCGCCTCATCCACCCCCGCCCCGCGGGCGATCGCGAGCACGAAGCGCAACTGAATGGCATGGCTCCAGCCATCGTGCCGCGCCTTCACCGGCACGGGGGTGAAGCGGAGGAACGGCGGAAGAGCATCCTCGGGCCGCGGCGCGGGCGCCGCGGTGGCGGCAAAGGCGGCGGCGGAGTCCGTGGTGCGCGGGCCGGTCATGTTCTTCCTCCCTTACGAGTCGAGGCCAATCGACCAGCTTATGCGCTAAGGAAATGCACGTAGGAAAGTGATTTGTTCTGCTTTTGTGCCCGAGCGCAGCGCCGCCGGCGTGAAACGCCGTCGAAGCAGCGCGAAGAGAGCACAAAGCGCGGCCAGCCTGCGCCGGAGCGAGGCGAGGGCGATAGGACTGACGTCACGCGATTTTAGTCCCGCAAAGGCCACAGCGTTGCTTTCAGCAGTTTTCCGGCGCCCAGCCCGAAGCGCAGCTAACCTTAGCTTTCCACCCCAACCTATTCCCAAATTGGCTCGTCGGAACGGCATCCGCAGACCGTTAAACAGCTTCCCGGACGTCAGCCGACCGCATAGTGGCGGCTATTCGTTACTCTAGCAGCCCAGCGCCGGAGTACGCGCGGACTATCCGCCGAAAGCAAGTGCGGAGACTAGAGGTAGCCATAAGTGCGGCCACTACTTGTCGCGAACGTGCCTGGGTTCTGAGCCAGGGTCATCATCTCGCGAAACTCATCAAGTTCGTAAGCATCCACACGGAACCGGCTGCCCACTTTCGTAAAGACAATCACTTTTCCATCGTACCGCCCAAATGCATACCTCTCCGGCATGGGAAGGGAAACCTTCTCCATCGAATTGTTTCCGAGGCGGAGGTCTCTGGTGAGTGCCGTCCCCCTGTCATCAAATGTGATCGGGCCAATAACAGTGTTGAGCTGTTGATTCGCAGCCGCAGTAAGCCCAAAAAAGCGGTGGAAGCCGCGCGGCATATCGATCTGGTTCCCGGGCCGGTTCGGACCTCGGTTCTGGGTAACGTAGCCGGCTTCGATCCAAAACTGAGTGCGCCCTGCAAGCTGGGCGGCACTAGGGGGCTGAGACTGAGGCGGCTGTCGACTTCCAGGCGTCCAAAGAGCCGCGTACGAGGGCAGGACCGAAGCAAGCCGATCGCTGGATTTCCAAAGCGCGCGCGCCTGCAAATAGACTGGCTCAATAAGCGTTTGGTAACTCAACGCATCATCCGCAAAGACGCTTACGCCGCATTCCCTACTTCTGACGAGACCATTTCGTGAAAAGTTGCCTGATCCCGCTAACATGGCGTAACTATCATCAGCCAGGTTTTTTAAGAAACAGGCTTTCATGTGGAAGTCTGGGTTTGGCGTGAACCCACGACGGGCAACCACCGCTTTCCCATCAAAGACACGAACCTTGGCACGGGCCTTGCTACCCAGGCTTTGCAATGCCTTCGGCTGCGACCGCCCATAATCAATACCTACGAGCCAATTTGTGGGCACAGATCGGAGAAAGGCCTTTCCGATCCTCCGCTCGAATTCGAGCAGGCCGGATTCCGTGACGTAGGCAAATGAGAAAAGTGCCTGTTCCGGTTCGACAAGGTCTATAAGGCGTTCAATCTCGTCGAGAGTGCTGGCGCCACTTGGTCCTTGAAGGAACCCCGTTGTCGATGTGGCCATGGTCGCTTACCCCTAATTCTAGTGCCAAGGCACCGGTCTATCACAGTTGGGCATCCAAAAGGTCGCCTACCTTCGTGTCAATCTCATCCGCAAGCCCAACCTCCGATAGCGATACACGCACGATCTTACGCGCACTCTGAAACCTCTCACCTGGGCTGAAGTCAATTTCCTGAACGTGTTGCTCGGCAGCAAGCCCTAAACGAGCAAGTTCAAGGTGATTGGGGTTTGCTCGGTTAAAACGTGGTATCGGCAAATTGAACATAACTTTGTCAAAATGCCTTGCGCCAAACTGGCCTCTTGCCTGATATTTTTCCGCCTTTTGTCGGGCAGTTTCGCTATTGAGGATAGCACAGATATAGTTACCTTCATCCTGGCAGGATAGTCTTGACCAGTACAACATATGATCGATCACGGCACTTTCATCTCGTACCAGACATGCTGCCGGCTGAGCACCTGCTTTAGCATAAACGACGCGGAGGGGTGGAGGCGGAAATTGAGAAGAAAGTTGATTTATATAGTTTAGCTGCTGAGCGAACGTCCGATTGCCCTTTCCATATCGATTCCAAGCAGCCTCGGCACACTGAAGCCAGGCACCCAGATGAGCGAGCCCGCGATCGGATGCCGCCCGAGAGTCTAATACAGCGCCAGCATCCGTGACGGGGATAACCCCTTCGAATGGGTTATAGACGCGGTAAGGCAGAATAGACTCACCGAGCAACACAGGCCTTAGGAATTCATGCTCCACCCTGCCTTCGAGGCTTTCAGCGCTCCGCCACGGCTCCTTCTCCAGCGTAGATCGCCGGCTGATTACAAGCGGAGCTAAGTTATCACCGCCTAGCCTTCCAGAGGACTTACGTTGAACCAAGACGAACGCGCGAGGGATGAGTATCGCGCCCTGGCGAAACGCGCTGCGGTATGCCGATCCCCCGCTGCTCAAAGCTTCACTGAAGCCGGTCTCTTCGCGAGTTTCCGTCAGAAGCTTGCCAGCAACCTCCTCAGACGCATCTCTAATAGGTAGAGTGCCCGAGAAGCGCACCGTGTTGATCGGCATGGCCGTTGCCTTGCCCCGTTTGCGCCCAAACACTACACACGACGGAACTGGGAAGAGAGGGCCCACTCTTTCATCGAGCGTCCAGGTTTCCTCCCAAGAAATGGCCGATGACGTGTACTGCCCTCGTCTAAAGGGTTCGAACTGCCCTCGCGTCAGCGCTGCCATCGGGAGAATGAAGGCAAGCTTGCCGCTCGCCCTCAGGTATAGCTGGGCCGTGCGGACGACAAACAGTGCACATAGATCGTTATGAGAAGGTAATTTACGGGCGTATATTGCCTCCTCTTTAGCCAGCTCCTGGAACCTCTTTTGCAGGCTTGGGCTCATGTGCCTATACGCTACCCACGGTGGATTACCTACTAGTACGTTTGCCCATCCACCACCACTGGCAAGAGCCAAAGGTCGTGACAGATTTCGAGCAACGTAGGCCCAGATTGTGTCTCGACCAGCCCTCCTTAGCCTGTCGAAGATCTCGTAGGTGCGGCCAAGGTCAATAATTGCTTGCGACTGATCCTTATTCACTGCCGCTTTGTAGTGCTGTTCTGTGATTATCTTTAGTGATTCTTCAAACTGCGGACGCTGGACATCGGAAATTGAAGCTGTTCGCATCCGCTCAACAGCTTTGTCAAACAGGGCCGGGTCACGGCAGAACGTGTCTGGAAAAGAAAGAACGTCTCTTCCACTGCTTCGATTTACGTCATTGGCCGTTCCAGCACCCGGAGCTGGAGGCACATGAATTTCGAGCTCAGTCTGAGTTAGAGTACGCGCTACCGCCAGTTGCATAGAATCACCCAGATAAACCGGGATAGTCAAAGCGCCACTCCTGTTCTGCAAATCAGGTGCAAGGCTAAGAAGGTAAGTAACACGGGCGATAATCACCGCTACTGGATGGATGTCGATACCGGCGACTAGTGAGGTTGCCTCGCGGGCCCGATCGGTCGCAGGCATTCCCGCCTCCGCTGCCTCCCTAAGCACCCGACGAACCGCGTGAAACAGGAAGGTTCCGGACCCGCAAGCAGGGTCCAATACTTTTTGTTCCAAGGGCCGGTCAACTGCCTTGGTCACGACTTTTGCGGCCAACCAGTCTGGTGTATAATATTCCCCAAGCCCGTGCCGCTCGTCGCGGTCAATCAGTTCCTCATAGAGAATTTTCAATACATCGCTTTCGACTTCGAGGAGACGAAACCGGCGCACGTGATTCATCAAACGACGAACAAGGTCTACGCCCTCGGCATCAGAAACCATCCAATCGAAAAAGTCACTTTCTACGGCGCCGTGTATTCCAGCCCCCGCGAATGCCTCACCGGAGAGTAGGCGAGCGGGATCATCCTCACTGAGACCCATCACGGCCACGGCAATGCACTTTGCTACAATGACAAGGTAGCTGTGCTGGAGCCAGAGAGAATCACCCTCGACTTCCTTACCGTACACTTGTCGAAGCAGATCGCCCCACAACTGCCGCTTCAGCGCTTGGGCGGGGTCATCGGCAAGTCGGCCCCACAACCGGGTGAGCCCCTCCTTCATCCTGTAAAATGCAACGCTCCCGCTACCGAGTTCAGCGCGAATGTTTAAGGAATCTGGCGGGAGCGAAGCTTTGAGGGCGAGTGCTCCATCAAGCCAGGCTAAAAATGGTTCTGCTTTTTCCGGGTTTAGCGTCGTGCGCTTTACTGTGACGAGAATGCCATCTCGTAATTCGAACACGGCCCATTTCAAACCATCCGAGGCTACGCCTACAAAGCGGTCATTTTCCTCCTGCTCTCGGCCTGCGAGGTAGTCAGGCATCCGGCGCTGAACATCGGGCCATTCGCGATCTAAATCGCTTTTTGCTTCGAACACTGTGCGTCCGATTAGAGCATCCAAGCGCCCGCGAACCTCGGGAACGCGACGTTCGAAATCTAGTGCGCCAAGTTCGACGTCGAACTCTTCAACAAGAAGAGCACGGAAGTCCGCCTTCACCTCGTCATGCCCTGGGCGCTCGGCCATGTGCCGAAGAATGTTTAGGGTGGCGGGTGCGGTGGTCATGCTGCCTTATGGCCACTCCGAGCCAGCGGGCAAAGGGCGTCGAAGGTACTAAGGCCCGATTTCTGAGCCTTTGGTCCCCGTATCGGGCGCCTCACGCGGCAGAATGAACTTCGGAAGGACGAAGGGCTCGCTGGCATAACCGTAGGGCAGATCTTAAACGCCAGGCGTCGTTCTGCTCGGCCTAAGCCGCCTCGCTGCGGCGGCTCGCCTTCTTCCGCTCGTGCGGATCGAGATGCCGCTTCCTCAGCCGGATTGCCTTGGGCGTCACTTCCACCAGCTCGTCGTCCTGGATGTAGGCGATCGCCTGTTCCAGCGTCATCCGCTTCGGCGGGGTCAGGCGGATGGCGTCGTCCTTGCCGCCGCTGGCGCGGAAGTTGGTGAGCTGTTTGGTTTTCATCGGGTTGACTTCCAGGTCTTCCGGCTTGGCGTTTTCGCCGATGATCATGCCTTCGTAGACCGGCTCCTGGGGGCCGACCATGAGGATGCCGCGCTCTTCCAGGGGGCCGAGCGCGTAGGTCACCGTTTCGCCGGAGCCGTTGGAGATCAGGACGCCGTTCTGGCGGCCCTCGATGCGGCCCTTGTAGGGGCCGTAGCGCTCGAACATGCGGTTCATGATGCCGGTGCCGCGGGTGTCCGACAGGAACTCGCCGTGGTAGCCGATCAGGCCGCGTGAGGGGCCAGAGAAGGTGATGCGGGTCTTGCCGCCGCCAGACGGGCGCATGTCGGTGAGCTCCGCCTTGCGCTGCGCCATTTTCTCGACAACCGTGCCCGAATATTCGTCGTCGACGTCGATCACGACCTGCTCATAGGGCTCCTCGCGGCCGTCGGGGCCGTCCTGGAAGAGCACGCGGGGGCGGGAGATGGTGAGCTCGAAGCCTTCGCGGCGCATGGTTTCGATGAGCACGCCGAGCTGGAGCTCGCCGCGGCCGGCGACTTCGAAGCTGTCCTTGTCGGCGCTTTCCGTGATCTTGAAGGACACATTGCCTTCCGCTTCGCGCTCCAGGCGGTCGCGGATCATGCGGCTGGTGACCTTGGAGCCTTCGCGGCCGGCCATCGGCGAATCGTTGACGGTGAAGGTCATTGCGAGGGTCGGCGGATCGATCTTCTGGGCGTGGAGCGGCTCGGTGACGCTCGGCTCGACGATCGAATTGGAGACGGTGGCCTTGGTGAGGCCGGCGATCGCGACGATGTCGCCCGCGCCCGCTTCCTCGACGGCGACGCGCTCGATGCCGCGGAAGACGAAGATCTTGGTTGCACGGCCGGCCTCGACCTCGACGCCGTCGGCGTCGATCGCCTTGATCGGCATGTTGAGCTTGAGCTTGCCGGACGCGATGCGGCCGGTGAGCACGCGGCCGACGAAATTGTCGCGGTCGAGAAGGGTGGCGAGCATCTTGAACGGGCCGTCGGGATCGGCGTCGGGCGCGGGGACGTGGCGGACGATGGTCTCGAACATCGGGTCGAGCGTGCCTTCGCGGACGTCGTCGGTGAGGCCGGCATAGCCGTTGCGGCCGGACGCGTAGAGGACCGGAAAATCGAGCTGTTCGTCATTGGCCTCGAGGCTCAGGAACAGTTCGAAGCATTCGTCGAGCACTTCGGCGGCGCGGGCGTCCGGGCGGTCGATCTTGTTGACGACGACGATGGGTTTCAAGCCCAGCGCGAGCGCCTTGCCGGTGACGAACTTGGTCTGCGGCATCGGGCCTTCGGCGGCGTCGACGAGCAGGATGACGCCGTCGACCATGGAGAGGATGCGCTCCACCTCCGCGCCGAAATCGGCGTGGCCGGGGGTGTCGACGATGTTGATGTGGGTCGTCTCGCCGTCATGCTCCCACTCGACGGAGGTGCACTTGGCCAGGATGGTGATCCCGCGCTCTTTCTCCAAGTCGTTGGAATCCATCGCCCTTTCTTCAACGCGCTGGTTGTCGCGGAAGGTGCCGGACTGGCGAAACAGCTGATCGACGAGAGTCGTCTTGCCGTGATCGACGTGGGCAATGATCGCCACGTTGCGGAGGCTCATTTGATAAGTCCTGTCAGGATTGGGATTTGCGGCCCCTATACGCAGGTCAATGCGGCCTGACTAGGGCAGTAAAGCGGGTGCGGGCGGCGGCGGGCCTAGAAGTCGACCTGGGCGCGGAGGCCGAACGTGTCAACGTTGAAGCCGCGCTCGTCGAGGGGCTCGGTTGAACCCGGAACGACGGTGGCGGCGCGGGGGCCGCCCTCAAGATCCGCGCGGGCATATTGGGCGATGAAGCGCAGGTAATCGGTCGGGTTCCAGATCAGGCTTGCTTCAAGGCCGAGCTGGCGGCCGCCGTTAACGAAATCGGGCGCGGCGAGGCCGGTGCCGGAGACGCGGTCGGCGAGATCGACATAGTCGGCGCGCAGGTTGATCTGGACCGCCCCCCAGCCGCCTTTGTCGAAGGGGTTGGAGACTTTGGTGCGATCCCAGCGGCCGCCTTTGTAGCCGCGGCTTTCGCCGGTGAGGAACAGGCCGACTTCGGCGTAAGCGGAGGCGAAGGCGGGGTCGTCCGCGTAGAAGAGGCCGCCGCCGGTGCCGTTGTTGGGGCCGAAGCTACGGCCCGCGCGGAAGCCGCGGGTCCAGACGCGCTGGGCTTCGGCGGCGAAGTGCAAGGGGCCGTGGATGGCGCCGAGCTCCAGGCCGGCGATGTCGTCGCCGTCGGCCGCAATCGCGCCGGTGTCGATGAAGCGCTGGTCGGTGAGCTGGGTCAGCGGCCGGGCGCGGTACTGGACGTTCTGGACGTCGCGCGGGGCGACGCGGTGCTGGAAGTTGGCGCCGAGGTGAAGGCGGGTTGCGCCCAGGCTGGGCGAGAAGGTGCCGCGCATGCTTGCCTGCCAGCCGGTGCGGTTGAAGGCGGCGTTGTTGATCTCCTGCCCGAAGATGCCCGCACTGAGCGTGTAGAGGTCGTTCTTCGGATCGGTCAGCGAGACGCCGACACCCAGGCGCCGGTTGTAGACGAAGGCATCGGTCAGCGAGGCGCGCTCGAGGAAGCTGGTGAAGCGCGAACTCGTCACCGTGTCCAGGCTGGAATACGGGAAAAAATTGCCGATGGTGATCTGGAGCGGGCTCTTCTCTCCCCGATAGGTCAGGACGATGTCCTCATAGTCGACGGCGCCCTGCGCGAGGTTGAACTCGGCCTTGTAGCCGAAGCCGCCGGGCAGCGTGCCTTCGGCGCCGATGATCAGGCGACGGCCGCGGGAGTTCCAGCCGAGATTGTTGTAGTTGAGGCCGCTAACGGTACCGGTCCGCTCCGGTCCGGGGGTGCCGACATAGCCGGCATCGAATTGCAGCACGCCGGTGGGCTTGAAGCTGAAGCCGTTCTTGCCGGTGAATTGCGGCGCGCCCTTCCAGCTCGGGTTCTCGGCGGCAGCAGGCGCGGCAGTGGTGATGGCGACGGGAGCAGGTGCGGCCTCGACCGACTTCGCCTTCAGCGCCGCGACCTCCGCCTCGAGCTGGGCGATCTTCGCCCGCATGGCGGCAAGCTCGGCCGCGATCGCGTCGGTGCGGTCCTGCGCCTGTAGCGGAGTTGCCAGTGCGGAGGCGAGCAGTGCCGCGGTGAAAGTCCTGCCGATCATCTTATCCTCCGTGCATCCGCCGCGGGCGCGCTTTCCTTACAAGCCGGTGACGCCGCCATTTCAGTTGAGCGTCCAAACGGTGACAACATCATGACAACCGATCCACATGTTTCGCGCCCGGCCCAAAGCCGCTAGGCGGGGCGCATGGCACGGGCAAGCGGCGGGCGTATCCTTCTCGGCATCGGTGTGGCGGCGCTTGCCTTGTCCGGCGCGGCTGCGATCAATGCACCGGTCTTCGCGGCCTTGTTGGGGCTGGTCGGCGGGGCGGTGGCTGCGCTGATCGTCGCTGGCGCGTTCGGCGCGGAGGAACAGCGCGCCAGCGAGGACGCTCCAGTGGCCGATCCCCTCGCCCGCGCCCGCGAGGTGCTGGAGGCCCTTCCCGATCCGATGCTGCTCCTCGACGGCGGCCATGTCGCGCTCGCCAATGCGCCTGCGCGCACGCTGTTCGGCGACTGGGCCGAGGGTCAGGACGCTCGCCTTGCATTGCGCCACCCCGCGGCACTGGAACGCCTGGCGCGCGCCGGAGACGGAAAGGTGGAACGGCTCGAAGTGGTCGGCATCGGCGACGCCGAGCGCCGCTGGCTGCTTGCCATCGCCCCCTTGTCGGAAGGCTGGCGGCTGATCCACCTGTCCGATCGAAGCGAGGCGGCGGCGGCCGAGCAGATGCGGATCGATTTCGTCGCCAACGCAAGTCACGAGCTGCGCACCCCGCTCGCCACCCTACTCGGCTTTATCGAAACTTTGCGGGACGACGAGGCCGCGTCCGACCGGGACCTGCGCCAGCGCTTCCTCGGTATCATGAACGATGAGGCCAAGCGCATGCAGCAGCTCATCGACGACCTCATCACCCTATCGCGGGTGGAGGCGGAGCGCTTCCGGCCGGTGCACGAACCGGTCGACCTGGTGGCACTGGCCGAGGAAGTGCGGTCCGGCTGCGCGCTGCTTCTTGCCGAGCGCAAGAACCGGCTGGTGATCGAAGCGCTGGACGGCGGCGCGCGCGTGCCCGGCGACCGTACCCAGCTCCTCCAACTCGTCCGCAACCTGATCGTCAACGCCGCCAAATATGGCCGCCGCGAGACGGACATTGTCGTGCGAATCGCGGAAGACGGCGCCGAGCGCCTGCGCCTCAGCGTCGCCGATCAGGGCGAGGGCATCGCGCCCGAGCACCTCCCCCGCCTAACGGAGCGCTTCTACCGGGTCGATGCCGGCCGAAGCCGTGCCGCCGGTGGCACCGGGCTCGGCCTTGCCATCGTCAAACATATTGTCGGGCGGCACCGCGGCCGGCTGGAGATCAAGAGCACGCTCGGCTCCGGCACCAGCGTGGAGGTCACGCTGCCCAGGGCGGCCGTCCCCGATGCGGCCGCGGCTGTAACATCACTGTCATTATAACGTCACAGAACTCACGCCGAACGGACCTAAACCGTTGCCAAGCCCGAATCCGGGGCTTGATGGAGGCAGAGTTGAAGAATTTCCTGTTCGCGGCGCCGGTGGCCGCCCTCGCCCTCACCGCCTGCGGCGACAAGCCCGGCGGCGCTGGGAACCAGCAGATCCAGATCGTCGGCTCTTCCACCGTCTACCCCTTCACCACCGCGGTCGCCGAGCAGTTTCAGCGCACCAACCAGGGCATGAGCGCCATCGTCGAATCGACCGGCACCGGCGCCGGCATGAAGCTGTTCTGCGGCGGCGTCGGCGACAATTTTCCGGACATGACCAACGCGTCGCGGCGCATCAAGGCGTCGGAAGCCGCCGACTGCGCCAAGAATGGTGTGAAGCAGATCATCGAAGTGCCGGTCGGCATCGACGGGCTTGCGCTGATCGAAGCGTCGGCCACCCCCGCCTTCACGCTCACCGTGCGCGACGTCTATGCCGCGCTGGCGGCCAACCCGTTCGGCAAGGGTCCGAACACCGCCAAGACGTGGAAGGACGTCAATCCGTCGCTTCCGGCGATCGCAATCCAGGTGTTCGGCCCGCCGCCGACCTCCGGCACGCGCGACAGCTTCGCCGAGCTGATCCTGGAGAAAGGCTGTGAAGCCGATCTGGCGATGAAGGCGCTGAAGGACAGCGACAAGGACAAGCACAAGGACCTGTGCACCAAGATCCGCGAAGACCGCGCTTATGTGGAAGCGGGCGAGAACGACAACCTCCTCGTCCAAAAGGTGTCGCAGAGCCCCGGCGCGATCGGGATTCTCGGCTATTCGTTTCTGGAAGAGAATGCGACCAAGGTGAAAGGCATTCCGCTGAACGGCATCGCGCCCACTGCGGCAACCATCAGCGACCTTTCCTACCCGGGTGCGCGGCAGGTCTACATCTATGCCAAGGGCGAGCATGTCGGCGTGATCCCCGGCATGAAGGAGTTCCTCGCCGAATATGCCCGCGCCTGGAGCAAGGGCGGCTATCTCGAACGCCGCGGGCTGATCCCCTCGCCCGCCGACGTGCAGGCGAAGGCGACGCAGGCGGCAACGCAGCTTACGCCGCTCAACCTGGCTGAGTTGAAGTAGAAGCTGTGCCGCTCGAATCCCTCCACCTTCACCCCCGCGAAAGCGGGGGTCCCGCTTCTTCCTTCTCTCCTGCGGGACCCGAAAGAAGAAGAAGCGGGATTCCCGCTTTCGCGGGAATGACGGGTGGGGTTTGGGTGCCTCAACTCGCATTCGGTATGTAGGAGCGACGTTTACGTGTCGCCCTTTGCACTGTTCCTGATGGTGATCGGCCTTGCCGCCCTTGGCTGGGTGGCGGCGCGTGGGCGTTCGCTTGCCTTTGCCAAGGCTGCCAAAAGCGGCGCGGCGGGGGACCGGCCGCATTCGCTGCCCGCTTACCATGGCTGGTACGTGGCGTTGTGGGCGGCGATCCCTGCCCTGCTCTTCATCCTGGTCTGGTCGCCGGTCTCGGACCGGCTGGTGATGGACGCGCTGATGTCGCACCCTGCGGCGAGCAGCCTGCCGCCCTTCGAGATGCAGAAGGCGGCGATCCTCCGCGACGCGCGCGATATCGCAGAGGGCGCGAAGCAGGCGAGCTTCTACCCGCAGGCCAACCAGCTCGCGCCCGTCTATGGCGAGACTCAGGGCCGCTACCGGCTGATCGGCGCGATCGTAGCGCTGCTCCTCGCCTTTGCCGGCGGCGCCTTCGCGTTCAGCCGGGTCTCGCCCCACTTTCGCGCCCGCACCCGGGTCGAGCGGCTGGTCATGGCCGCGTTGCTCCTCGCCTCGCTGATCGCGATCCTGACCACCGCCGGCATCGTCGCGTCGCTGCTGTTCGAGAGCATCCGCTTCTTCTCGATGGTGAACCCGATCGAGTTCCTGTTCGGCACCAGCTGGAGCCCACAGACCCCCATGCGCGCCGACCAGGCCGGTTCTTCCGGCGCATTTGGAGCGATCCCGCTGTTCTGGGGCACGATCTTCATCGGCGCGATTATCGCCATGGCAGTGGCGATCCCGCTGGGCCTGATGAGCGCCATCTACCTTACTCAATATGCCCGCCCCCGCGTGCGCAAGTGGATGAAGCCCACGCTGGAGATGCTCGCCGGCGTTCCCACCGTGGTCTACGGCTATTTCGCCGCGCTGACCGTCGCCCCTGCGGTTCGTGACTTCGGCCAGGCGATCGGCATCACCTCCGCTTCTTCGGAAAGCGCGCTGGCAGCGGGCCTGGTGATGGGCATCATGATCATCCCCTTCGTCTCCTCCATGGCCGACGATTCGATCACCGCCGTTCCGCAGGCGATGCGCGACGGCTCGCTCGCGATGGGCGCGACCAATTCCGAGACGATCCGCAAGGTGCTGGTGCCCGCGGCTTTGCCGGGCATCGTCGGCGGCGTGTTGCTCGCAGTCAGCCGGGCGATCGGCGAGACGATGATCGTGGTGATGGCCGCCGGTCTGGCCGCCAACCTGACCGCCAACCCCTTCGCAAGCGTGACCACGGTGACCACGCAGATCGTCCAACTCCTCACTGGGGATCAGGAGTTCGACAGCCCCAAAACGCTCGCCGCCTTTGCGCTCGGGCTGGTGCTGTTCATCGTCACCCTGCTGCTCAACATCGTCGCCCTGCGCGTCGTCAAAAAGTATCGCGAAGCGTATGAGTGACGCCCCCGCCAAGCGCGTGCCCACCGACTGGAATTCGGACCCCATGCAGCGCCGCATCCGCGGGCGCTATGCGGCCGAGCGGCGCTTTCGCCTGGTCGGCCTTTTCGCAGTCCTGCTGTCAGCGGGTTTCCTTGCCTTCCTGCTCATCTCGATGCTGTCGAAGGGGCTTACCGGGTTCACCCAAACGGACGTGCGGGTGGATATCGACTTCGCCAAAAGCGCCATCTTGCTTGATCCGGCCACGGTGGAACGGGACGGCACGCGCGCGCTGGCCGGCGCAAACCTCGAAGCCGCGGTCGCCGCTGCGGCCGAGGCGCAATATGGTCCCGGCGCGGCGCGGCTGCTGTCGGACAGCGCCTGGCTGCGCGTGGAGCGCGGGATCGTTGCGGAGCCTTCGATGCTGGCCGGAAAGCACAGCTTCTGGCTCCCCGCCGCCACCGAAATCGACCAGGCGGCCAAGACCGACTCGGATCCCGAGGCTGAGCGGATCGTTGCCCGGCTTGAGCAGGCCGGCGCGCTCAAGACCAGCTTCAACACCGAGTTCCTGACCGGCGCCGACGCCACCGATCCCGCTGCTGCAGGCATCTGGGGTGCATTCAAGGGCTCGCTGCTGACCATGCTGGTGACGATCGCCTTGGCCTTTCCGGTCGGCGTGCTTTCGGCCGTCTACCTTGAGGAATATGCGCCGCGGAACCGCTGGACCGACCTCATCGAAGTGTCGATCAACAACCTTGCCGCCGTGCCGTCGATCATCTTCGGGCTGCTTGGCCTTGCCGTGTTCCTCAACACCATGCACCTGCCCCGATCCGCGCCGTTGGTCGGCGGCCTGACGCTGGCGTTGATGACCATGCCTGTCATCGTCATTGCCGGGCGCAACGCGATCAAGTCGGTGCCGCCCTCGATCCGCGACGCCGCTCTCGGCATCGGTGCCTCCAGAGTGCAGGTGGTGTTCCACCATGTGCTGCCGCTTGCCCTGCCCGGTATCCTCACCGGCACAATCATCGGCATGGCCCGGGCGCTTGGCGAGACGGCGCCGCTCCTCATGATCGGCATGCGCGCCTTTATCTCGACGCCGCCGGGGGGCATTGCAGATCCCGCAACCGTGCTTCCGGTGCAGGTGTTCCTGTGGTCGGATGAGGTCAGCCGCGGTTTCGTCGAGAAGACCTCCGCCGCGATCATCGTGCTTCTGCTCTTCCTGCTCGCGATGAACGGGCTGGCCATCTACCTCCGCAACAAATTCGAACGGCGCTGGTGACAGATATGAACCATATTCCGAACGACGCCGCGCCCAAGATGACGGCGCGCGACGTCAGCGTCTTCTACGGCGCCAAGAAGGCCATCGACGCGGTGTCGATCGACATCAGCCAGGAGCATGTGACCGCCTTTATCGGCCCGTCCGGCTGCGGCAAATCGACCTTCCTGCGGACGCTCAACCGGATGAACGACACCATCGCCAGCGCGCGGGTGGAAGGGCAGATCGCGCTCGACGGCGAGGACATCTATTCCTCCGGCATGGACGTGGTGCAGCTTCGCGCCCGGGTCGGCATGGTGTTCCAGAAGCCCAACCCGTTCCCCAAGTCGATCTATGAGAACGTCGCCTACGGGCCGCGCATCCATGGCCTCGCCAACGCCAAGGCCGACATGGACGGGATTGTGGAGAAGTCGCTGAAGCGCGCCGGGCTTTGGGAGGAAGTGAAGGACCGGCTGCAGGAGAGCGGCACCGCCTTGTCAGGCGGGCAGCAGCAGCGTTTGTGCATCGCCCGCGCCATCGCGGTCGATCCCGAGGTGATCCTGATGGACGAGCCCTGCTCGGCGCTCGATCCCATCGCCACCGCCAAGATCGAGGAGCTGATCCACGAGCTTCGCGGCCGCTACGCGATCGCCATCGTCACCCACAATATGCAGCAGGCCGCGCGCGTGTCGCAGCGCACCGCCTTCTTCCACCTGGGCACGCTCGTCGAATATGGCGAAACGTCCGACATCTTCACCAATCCGCGCGTCGAGCGCACCAAGGATTACATCACCGGCCGCTACGGCTGAGGGGGACGAACATGGCCACCGGACATACGCTCAAGGCTTTCGACCAGGACCTCGACCAGCTTCGCGCAAGCATCGCCGAAATGGGCGGGCTTGCCGAGGCGGCGATCGCGGATTCGATGCGGGCGCTGGTGAACCGCGATGTCGAGACGGCCCGGCGGGTGATCGAGGACGACAAGAAGCTCGACGCCCTGGAGACGGAGATCGAGCGGCTCGCGGTGCAGATCATCGCCCTTCGCGCGCCAATGGCCAACGACCTGCGTGAAGTGGTGGCGGCCCTGAAGATCGCCGGCATCGTCGAGCGGATCGGCGATTATGCCAAGAACATCGCCAAGCGCGTGTCCGCGATCGATGAGGGACGCAATCTCAAGCCGCTGTCGCTGCTGCCGGAGATGGCGCGGATGACCGGCGACATGCTCCATTCGGTGCTCGACGCCTTTGCCGCGCGGGATGCGCACAAGGCGGCGGAAGTGTGCGAGCGCGACAAGGCGGTGGACGATTTCTACAATTCGATCTTCCGCACCCTGCTGACCTTCATGATGGAGGATCCGCACAACATCACGCCGGCGACGCACCTCCTGTTCATCGCCAAGAACCTCGAGCGGATCGGCGAT
>DASWMM010000227.1:0-3998 GCA_036399755.1 Allosphingosinicella sp. | reverse complement strand
AAGCCTTCGTAGCCGGCGAAGCCCCCATTGCTGACACCCCCGGTATCGCTGCCATATTGAACCACGAGCGTGTCGAAACCGGTGCCGCCTTCGACAGCGTCGGGGCCGGCGGCGACGATCAGCGTGTCGTTGCCCAGGCCGCCGTTCAGCGCATCGCTGCCTTCCCCGCCATCGAGCGTATCGTCGTTGGCGCGCTCCACGGTGACGGCAACACTGTCGATCCGGAAGGCGTAGCCGCCGTCCGACGCGGGGTTGGCGTTGCGGATCTGCACCCGATTGACGCCCGACGCGGACAGAAGCGCCGGGTCGAGCCTGAAGCTGGTCGTGCCGGTGGCGTCGCTTGCGGTTGTGGTAAGAAGGCCGACGAAGACGCCGTTCAAATAAACCTCGTCACGCTCGGCCGCGTCGCCACCCGCGGCCTGATCGACATCGTTGGCAACAATATTGAGGATCGCCACCGTGCCGCCGGTGCGGTCGATGCTGACGTCCACCTCGACGGGGTTGGAAATCGTGTACTCGCCGGTGACGCCGATATCCCCATCCGGCGTGCCGGTGCCGCCATTGTTCTGATTGTCGGTGGTCTGGGTAACCGTGGTGAAATCATCGCCGCCGTTCAGCGTGTCGTCGCCCGCGAGGCCACTCAGCGTGTCGTTGCCGGCACCGCCGTCGATGGTGTCCGCATCGGCCGTGCCGACCAAAGTATCGTTCCCTGCCGTTCCGTTGATGATCGCCATGATTTCGCTCCCCAAGTCCGAACCGGTTCTATCCGACTCGATTGGGAGGGAGACTTATCAGCGCTCCAAACCGCGTAATTGTACGAATCGGCAGGCTCGGGTAGAAAGACCCGGATTGGAACGGGAACGCGCCCGATGACCGAATCGCCGTTGAAGCCGATAACCGGGCGCACCCATGGCGGGCAGCCGCTATCGCTTCACACCGCGCCGAGCGCCGATCTTGCGCCCTACATCGCCCGCATCTTCGTGACGATCATCGATCAGCCGGCCGAGCACACCACGACCGATTTCCTGCTCAACGATACCCCCTTCATTCGCCTCCTGCCGCGCGGCTATTGGGAGGGGGAGGTCGCACCGGGCGTTTGGCGGCATTACGCCTGCCCCCTGCTGTTCGGAGCGCAAAGCAAGCCGCTGCGGATACGGGTGCGGGGGCCGATGGCGACGCTTGGCTGCGCGATCCGGCCGGCGGGGTATTTCGCCTTGTTCGACCAGCCGGCGAGCAGTCATGCCGACGCACTGGCGCCGCTCTCGGAGATCTGGAGCGGGCCGGGCGAGGAGATTGCCGACGCCGGTGCGCTTTGCGACCAACCGGCACGCGCGATTGCCGTCATTGAGGATGGGCTGCGGCGCCGCCTTGCCGCCCGCCCCCACCGGCAGATTGACACCAGAATGGATGCTTTCGAGCGCATCGCGTGGAGCGACCCCGCAATGCCGGTCGGGCAGATCGCCGATCGGCTGCACCTGTCCGCCAGGCAGTTCCAGCACCGGACGCTTTGCCATTTCGGCCACCCTCCAAAGACGGTGCTAAGCCGAAGCCGCTTCCTCAACTTCGCCGCAACCGTACGCGGGATCGTGATGCCGAGTCAGGAGGAGCTTGCCGCCCTGCATTATTTCGATCAGTCGCACGTCACCCGCGAGGTGCGCAGGTTCACCGGCATGACGCCGGTGAAATTCCTGCGCACGTCGACCCCCATCCTGACACTCGGCATCGAAGCGCGCCAGGCGCGCAGGGCGGAGGAAGAGGCGCTGCTCGGCGCCGGCACCGCGCCGCCGTGGCGGGCGCCCGCCAGCGCCCCGCTTCTGGGCTAGGCGGGCACGCCGCTTACTCGGACGTACGGCCGTCGAAATGGTCGTTTTCGTGGTCGCGTTCAGCCTGCTCCTTGTCCTTGTGGACGGTGCCCTCCTTGTGCTCGGGCGGGGCGTAGAGCGTATAGAGCTTCAACGGCCCGGAGCCGGTGTTGACCACGTTGTGGCGGGCGCCGGCGGGCACGATCACGGCGAAATCGTCCTCCACCGTGTTGACGGTGCCGTCGATGTGGACCTCTCCGGTCCCTTCCTCGATCCGGAAGAATTGGTCGTGGTCCTCATGCACCTCCGCGCCGATGTCGCAGCCCGGCGGCAGCGTCATCAGAACGAGCTGGAGGTTCTTGCCGGTGTACACGACGCGGCGAAAATTCTCGTTCGAAAGCGTCTCCCGCTCGATATTCTCGACATAGCCCTTCTTCACGCGCGCTTGCTCCCTTCGCTAACCTGGTTCGGTTCAATGAACAGCGAAGGAAGCGTTGCGTTCCGGATCGGCCGTTCGCCTTGCGCCTAGCGAGTTCCTCCCCATCGCAAGATGGGGAGGGGAACCACCCGCAGGGTGGTGGAGGGGTAGCTTGCGCTAGAGTCTGTGGGTCTTGCGCGGAACCTCTGAAGTTGCGGCAGTTACCCCTCCACCATGCTTCGCATAGTTCCCCTCCCCCCCCGCTTTCGCGCGGGGAGGAACACAAGCAGCGCCGCGGCGCCTTAGTCGTTCTTGACGACCTGCCCTGCCTTGATGACGACATCGACATCCTCGAGCGCGCGCACGTCGCGCAGCGGATCGCCGTCCACCGCGATGATGTCGCCGTACCTACCGACCGCAATCGCGCCGACATCCTTCTCCCGGCCAAGCGCCTGCGCGCCGTTGCGGGTGGCGGCCTGGATCGCCTCCATCGGGGTCATTCCATATTGCACCATCCAGCGGAACTGGCCGCCGGCGGTGCCGTGCGGCATCACGCCCGCATCGGTGCCGAATAGCATTTTGACGCCGGCCTTGTGCGCTGCGCGGAAATTGTCGCGCTGGATCTGGGCGACTTCGCGGTCCTTGCGGAGGTTGTCCTCGAGTACGCCGTTCTTCGCGCCTTCGGCCTGGGTGTACTCGGTGTTGAAGATGTCCATGTCGAGCCAGGTGCCGCGTTCCTTGGCGAGCCTGATGCCTTCGGCGTCGATCAGGGAGGCATGTTCGATCGTGTCGATGCCGGCGCGGATCGCGGCCTTGATGCCGCTCGCGCCATGGGCGTGAGCGGCGACCTTGAGGCCCCATTGGTGGGCTTCGTCGGCGATGGCGCGAAGCTCGTCTTCGGAGAGCTGCTGCTGGCCGGGCTCGGTGTTGCGCGAAAAGACGCCGCCGGTGGCGCAGACCTTGATCACTTCGGCGCCGTATTTTCGCTGCTCGCGCACTTTGGCACGAAGCGCCTGCGGGCCGTCGCCGACGCCTTCGCTGCGCGCCTTGAAGGAGGGAGGAAGGTAGGTCTGGTCGCAATGGCCGCCGGTCGCGCCGAGCGCATAAGCGGCCGGGACGATGCGCGGCCCTTCGATCAGCCCTTCGTCGATCGCCTGCTTGTAGCCGACGTCCGAATAATTCTCCGAGCCGACGTTGCGCACGGTGGTGAAGCCGGCCTGCAGCATGTCGCGGGCATTCTGGACGCCCTGGGCGGTCCAAAAGGAATCGGTGAACTGCAGCCCCGAATAGCCGCCGTAGCGCGGGTTGGAATCGAGGTGGACGTGCATGTCAATCAGGCCCGGAAGCAGGGTCTTGCCGGGTAGATCGATGCGCCGGGCGTCCGCCGGAATGTTGGGCCGGCCGCCGCCCCGCCCGACCACTGAGGCGATGCGGCCGTCGGTGATCACCACCACCGGCTCCTCGACGACGCGGCCGGTGAGCACGTCGATCATTCGGTCGGCGGTGACCACCACGCTCTCCGCGGCGGCAGGCGCTGCGGTGGCGAGGAGAAGGGCGGCGGCGAAGGTTTTGCGCATGGGTTGGCTCCGGCGAAGGTGTGCCGCGTTCCTAGCCGCCGCTGCCTTCCCCTGTCGAGCGGCCTTGCTCCGGCGCATCGGCGCGCGCATTGCTCGGTGTAAGGAGACCTATATGTCCGAGCTGCGCAGCCTTTATCCGCCCATCGAGCCCTACCAGAGCGGCACCCTCGACGTTGGCGACGGGCACGGCCTGTATTGGGA
>DASWMM010000226.1:0-10604 GCA_036399755.1 Allosphingosinicella sp. | reverse complement strand
ACAACATCCCCGATGGGATCACCCACATCTGATGCCCTCGCTTCCGCCCATCAGACCCGAAGATGAAGCCGCCGCTCGCACCGGCCCGCACGGCACTGGCGCCTTTGACGCGGTCGCCGACCTTGAGCCGGGCATCCTCTTCAACACCCTGCTTCGCCTCGGCGACGACAGCCTCATCCTTGGCCAGCGCTTGGCCGAATGGACCGGTCACGCCCCCTCCGTCGAAGTCGATCTCAGCCTCGCGAACATGGCGCTCGACCTCGTCGGCCAGGCCACCTTCTTCCTCGATGCCGCCGGCAAGGCGGAAGGGCAGGGGCGCGACGGCGACAAGCTTGCCTTCCACCGAGACGTGCTCGATTTCACCAATTGCATGCTGGTCGAGCAACCCAATGGCGACTTCGCGCAAACCATGGCGCGGCAGTTCCTGTTCTCCACCTGGCAGAAGCTGCTGTTCGAGCGGCTGGTGAGTTCGTCCGACGCGACCATCGCGGCGGTTGCGGAAAAGGCGGTCAAGGAAGTCACCTACCACCAGGAGCTCAGCGCCGAATGGGTGATCCGCCTCGGCGACGGCACCGAGGAAAGCCGCCGCCGCATGGAACGCGGGCTCGACTGGATGTGGCGCTTCGTGCCCGAGCTGTTCGAAATGGACGAAGTCGCCGACGCCGCCTTCCGCTGCGGTATGTTCACCGACCTCACCACCCTCCGCCCGGAGTATGACCGCATCGTCGGCGCGGTCTTGTCGGAGGCCGCGCTCGCCGTGCCCCCCGACCAGCGCCCCATCCTCGGCGGCCGCCGCGGCCACCATTCCGAGCATCTCGGCCATCTCCTGTGCACCATGCAATTCCTCCCCCGCACCTACCCGGACGCGGTGTGGTGAGCGCTTCGACCGCTCTTGTGCAGGACAAACAGATCCGTTCGTCTCGAGCGAAGTCGAGGGGCGCACCCTCTGACTCCGTGCAGCGCCCCTCGACGGAGTTTATCCAGAGCGCCGCCGAAGGCGGCGTCGAAGGGCTCGGGACGAACGAGGATGGTGACCTGGATTTCAAGGGAATCTGGCAAGTCTTGGCGGGGGTGCTAGACCCCGAAGTTCCCGTCGTCTCCGTCGTCGAACTCGGCATAGTCCGCTCCGTCACCGACGAAGCGGTCGTCATCACCCCTACCTACACTGGTTGCCCCGCCACCCAGGCGATCGAGCGCGACATCCGCGCCGCGCTCGACGCTGCCGGCTACCGCCACACCCGCATCGAAACGATCCTTTCCCCCGCCTGGACCACCGACTGGATCACTTCCGAAGGCCGTGCCAAGCTCCACGCTTACGGCATTGCCCCCCCGATCCCCCGCGGCGGCGCCGTCGCCTGCCCGCAATGCGGCTCGACGGACACGGCCGAGATCAGCCGCTTCGGTTCCACCGCCTGCAAGGCGCTGTGGCGGTGCAGCGCCTGCCTCGAGCCGTTCGACCTCTTCAAATGTCATTGAGGCTCCGATGAGCGCCGGCTTCCACCGCCTCCGCATCGCCGAACTGGTCCAGGAAACCGCCGATGCGCGCTCGATCCGCTTCGACCTGCCGGCCGAGCTCGCCGAAACCTTCCGTTTCCGCGCCGGCCAGCACCTCACCCTGCGCGCCGAGATCGCCGGCGAGGACGTGCGCCGCAACTACTCGCTCTGCGTTGCGCCAAGCGAAGGCCAGCTCAAGGTCACCGTCAAGCGCATCGCCGGCGGCCGCTTCTCGACTTGGGCCGCCGAGGCTTTAAGCGAAGGCGACACTCTGGAAGTCATGCCGCCCCATGGCAGCTTCACCCACGAATTCCGCCCCGATGCCGCTAACCATTATGTCGGCTTCGCAGGCGGCTCGGGCATCACTCCGGTCCTGTCGCTGCTCAAGACCGCGCTGATCGAGGAGCCGCAAAGCCGCTTCACCCTGTTCTACGGCAATCGCGACAGTCAGTCGGTGATCTTCCTGGAGGAGCTTTCCGGCCTCAAGAACCGCTTCATGGGCCGCCTGCAGGTCCACCATTTTCTCGCCGAGGAGATGGAGGATATCGACCTGTTCAACGGCATGCTCGACCGCGCCAAATGCGGCGAGATCCTCGGCACCCTGGTCGACCCGGCGGACGTCGCCGCTTTCTTCATCTGCGGCCCCGGCCCGATGATGAACGCAGCCGAAGAAGCATTGTGCGACAGCTCCGTCCCGCGCGACAAGATCCACATCGAACGCTTCACCGCCGATCGTCCCGCCGAAGCGCTCGCCGCCCAGCTCCAGCAGATGTCGCAGGGCGCCCAGGGCCTGACCATGCTGGTCACCCTCGACGGCCGCAAACGCCGTGTGCCGTTCAGCGCCGCCGCCGGCAACATCCTCGACAGCGCCCGCGAAGCTGGGCTTCCGGCGCCGTTCGCGTGCAAGGCCGGCGTTTGCGCCACTTGCCGGGCGCGCGTCGTTTCAGGAGAGGTGGAAATGGCCGCCCGCTACGGCCTTACCGACGAGGAGATCGCGGCGGGCTACGTCCTCACCTGCCAGTCTGTGCCCAAGGGTGCGGACGTGGAGCTGAACTACGACGCCTGAGGGGGAGGGGAGGCGGCCGTCGCAGCCGCCTCCACCCCAAACGATCAGCGGCTGCCTTGCTGCCCTGCGGCGCCGTACCGCGCCATGTCGTTGCTCTCCACATTGCCGTGGAAGCTGATCACGCTGCGCACCGTATTCTGCATCACCTGCATGCGCTCGCCAAGCGGCGCGCCGGTGCGCCGGATCATCACCGCCACCGCGTAGCTGTGCCCGTCGGGCGCGGTGACGACGCCGATGTCGTTATAGCCGGCCTGCACGCCGCCCAGCACCTGGCCGGTGCCGGTCTTGTGCGCCAGATGCCAGCCGCCCGATAGCCCGCCCTTCAGCCGCTGCGGCCCCGTCTTGGTGTTGCTCATGATCCCGAGCAGCTTCTGCGTCGATCCCGGCGACAGCAATTCGCCGCGCTTCAGCTTGGCAAGCGCATCGACGATGCCAAGCGGAGTGGCGCCGTCCATCGGATCCTTGATGTAATTCTCGAACGCCGCCCGCCGCACCGTCGCCGGCACCGCATTGCGCGCCGCGTAGAAGCCGCCGCCATAGGCATAGCTCTGCTTCCACTCCATGCCGGCGATCCGGCTTTGCAGAAGCCGCTCGCCCGGGCCGAAGCGGATGCCGCTGATGCCCTTGTTCTGGAGGAAGCCGCGCACCGCGTCCGGCCCGCCGGCGCGCCACAGCACCGCGTCGTTGCAGGTATTGTCGCTCTGCTGGAGAGCCCTCGTCATCAGCGATTCGATGGTGGTGGTGTAGCCGTTGGCCCCGATCTGCGCGGCGATCGGCTGGTGGAACAAGGTCATGTCGTTTTTGGTCAAAGTTACCGGCCGCGAGAGGCTCAGATCACCGCGATCGACTTTGTCGAGAGCGGTCAGCGCCACCCAGAATTTGCTGACGCTCTGCTGCGGAAAGAAGGTGTTGCCGTCATACGCCGCGCTCCAGCCGGTGCCGACGTCTTTCACGGCGATCCCGATGTCGCCGTTGAACGCCTCGCCGAGCGCGCGGATCTGCGCTTCCAGGATGCGGTGCGCGGCGGTCTCGGACGACCCTGCCTGGCGGATGGAAGGCGTGTAGCTGCCCATCTGCGCGGTGCGCACCGGCGCCTGGGCCGCGGGCTTCTGGACCTTTGGGGCGGGAACCGCCTGCTCGGACCTGCGCTCAGCGGCGTGGGCCTGGGTAAAGGCGGCCGCGAGCAGCGCGATGCCCGGCACCGCGCCGATCAGGTGCCGGCGGAAGTTCTTCTTCTCTTCGCTGGGACGGCGATGAAACTGTGCCACTGGCCCCTCCTAAGTGCTTTTGCCCGAATGGAATCATTCTAACAACTTCGGGTGAGCGCCAGCTTAATATGCGGACAAATCGATGAAATGTGCACCGGCTGCGACGGACTCCCACCGCAGTCGGAACACACCGTTAGAAGCTTAGGCGCGCCGTCACCCGCAAGTCGCGGCCCGCAAGCGGCGCGACATCCTTCAGGAAGCTCGCATGCCGCCGCGCATCGACATCGAAGATGTTGTTGGCGGCAAGGGTGATGCTGGTGTTGCGAAGCGAACGCACCGGCTGAAACGACACCGAGGCGTTGACCATCGTGAAGCCCGGCGTCGGCGTCTCGAACACGGCGAGCCGCTTCTGTGCCGTCACCCGCTCCACCTCCAACCGCGCCTGCACCCGCTCCGACTGCGCCTCGAGTCCGCCCATCAGCCGCAGCGGCGGGATGCGCGGCACTGGTCCCTCGGCCTCGATCGTCGCCCGCACGTAATCGGCAACCCCATCCAGGTTGATCGCATAGCCGCCGAGCTGCGCCAGCCGCGCCGACGCCTCGACTTCAACGCCGAAATAGCGCGCATCCGCCTGGCTGATCTGGAACATCGGCAGATCGTCCTCCACCAATCCGGTGGCGCGCTCGAAGATGTAGTTGCTGAACCAGCTGTGGAACACCGATCCCGACAGGCTGAAGCCGTCCGTCTCCGCGCTGAACGTGCCCTCCAGGCCCCAGCTCTTCTCTTTCACCAGATCCGGATCACCGATCTCGAACGCCTGCGTTCCGGCGTGCGGACCGTTGGCGAACAGCTCCTCGGCCGACGGCGCGCGCTGGCTGTGCGAGCCGTTGATGCCGAACTTCACACCCTTGGTGACGGTGTAACTTGCGCCGGCCGAGCCCGACAGGGAGCTGAAGCGGCGGCGCAGAGCCGGATTGCCGATATCCACGTCCGCATCGGCGCTCGCCGTCTGGCGCTCGAAGCGTGCCCCGATCTCGGCGCGCAGCGGGCCGTGGACATAGTTCTGCACGGTGAACAGGCCGATTTGGCTCGTCTTGCTGGGCGGCAGGAATTTCTCGTCGCCGATCACATTCAGGTCGCGCTGGAAATATTGAATACCCGATCCGCCGCCCCAGCCGCCGCGGGTCGATTGCACCAGTTCGAACCGCCCTTCCGCCCCCTGAGTCAGGAAGGTGGTGCCGATGTCGCCGGTCTCCTCCAGCTCGTTGTGGCGATAGTCCGAATAGCCCGCGCGGAACCGCGCGCTATCGATGAAGCCGCTGCCCAGGTCGATCTCGGCGCGCCCATCCACCCGGGTCTGCTTGACGTCGATCCGCGGCGCTTCGGCTTCCGCGCCGGGCTGCACCGAGAAGCGCACCGGCACGCCATAAAGGCTGTCGTAGCGGTTCACCGACAGGCCGAAATTGGTGCCGCCTGAAATGTAGGCCGCGCCCACCGCAACATCGGTCGTCTCGGCCGCCGTATTGGGGAGCGTGCCGCGAAGCTCGGCCAAGGCGCGCACGTCCGGGTCAGCGCTTGCCGCGGCTTGCCCGCGCAGCGCCGGGGAGAGAACGAAGCCGCCGATCTCGAGGTCGTTGGTCTTGGTGTAATTGCCGTCGAAGTGGACGACGAAATTCTTGCCGAGGGGAACGTCCACCGTCGCGTTGCCCGAGCGTTCGTCGGACGCCGACCCATAGGTTAGAATGCCTTCCACATGGACCGCTTCGTCGGGCACGCGGCGCGGTATGCGCGCGTCGATAACGTTGACTACGCCGCCGATCGCCGACGATCCGAACAGCAATGCCGCCGGCCCGCGCAGCACTTCGATCCGCTCGGCGGTGAGCGGGTTGATCGCGACCGCATGGTCGGCGCTGGTGTTGGAGGCATCGAGGCTGCCGATGCCGTCGGTCAGCACCCGCACGCGCTCGCCCTGAAAGCCGCGCAGCACCGGGCGCGAAGCGTTGGGGCCGAAGGAAGTCGCGGAAACGCCGGGCTGCCGCGCGAGCGTTTCGCCGATGGTGCTTCGAAGTTCGCGGTTCAGGACCTCGCCGCTCATCACCGTCGTGCCCGAAAGCACGTCCTCGCGGCGCCGGGCGAAGCCGGTGATGACGATGTCCTGGGTGTGATCGGCGTGCGGATCGGTCACGTCTGCTGTTGCATCCGCCGGGGCTTCCACTGTCTCGGCGTCCGCCACGGGTTCGTTCGTCGTCTGGGCGGCAGCCGCGCCGGTGAACCAGACAGCGGCGGCGCTCGCCAAAGCGATATGTTTAAGCAATGAAATGTCCTCGCGGGAGCGATGCCCGTCACCAGTGTGTAACAATGTATCAATTGATTGCCCGCCCACTGCCACCGCCAAGCTTGCGGGCTGATGAACAGGCTTAAAGAAACGACGCCAGTGCCCGCCATTGCTCCAGCTTGGCGGCGAAGGGCAAAGTGTAAGCCGGGCTGCTCGAGGGAAGGGCGATCAGCGCCAGCCCCGCTCGCCCGGCAAGCCGCGGAATCCCCATCGCCGCCGACTTGCCGCCGTTGAACCCGACCGCGCGCAGTTCCGGGAGCGTGTCGGCGAGCCGACCCAGCGCATTGGCTTCCACGTCCCGAATGGCGCCGTCCAGGCTACCCCGCCGCCGCGCCGCGCCGATCGTGTCCCACAAGGCCACCCCCGCAGAGAGCAACGCTTCCAGCCGTTCTTCATAGGGGAGGGGAACGAGGTCGCGTCCGATCACCGCGCCGATCAGCCGCCAGAACTGGTTCTGCGGATGCGCATAATAGCGCGCCTGCGCCAGCGATTGCTCGCCCGGCAGGCTGCCGAGCACCAGCACCCGTGTGCGCGCGTCCGCAACAGGGGCGAAGGATCGCTTGAGCTCGTCCATTCGCCGCCTTTCTCACGCTTTCGGGCCAGCAACTTTCGTTTGACGCGGGCGTTGCCCAACCCGCCGCCTCGTGTCAGTGGGCGCATATCCTGTTTCTGGGGTGGAGAAATCAAGTTGGCTGTTTCGATGCGGGCCGCGGTGCTGGTAGGCCCCGGCCGGATGAGTGTGCAGGACGTCGCGCGGCCCGAGCCTGGTGCCGGGCAGGTGCGGGTAAGGCTGGAAGGATGCGGCGTATGCGCGTCCAACCTGACGCCGTGGGAAGGCCCGGAATGGCAGCAATTCCCCACCGAGCCGGGCTCGCTCGGCCATGAAGGCTGGGGCCTGATCGACGCGGTCGGCGAGAGTGTCGCCGGCCTCTCCGTCGGCGACCGCGTGGCGGCGCTCAGCTACAAGAGCTACGCCGAATACGACATCGCCGAAGCTGACGCGGTGGTTCGCCTCCCCGACAGCCTGAACGGCCAGCCATTCCCGGGCGAGCCGCTCGGCTGCGCCATGAACATCTTCCGCCGCAGCGACATCGAGGCGGGACAAACCGTCGCAATCGTCGGCATCGGCTTCCTCGGCGCGCTCCTCACCCGCCTGGCTACCGATGCAGGCGCGCGGGTCATCGCCATCTCGCGCCGGCCTTTCTCGCTCGACATCGCCAAACAATTCGGCGCCGCCGAGGTCATCCCGATGGACGACCACAATGGCATCATCGAGCGGGTGAAGGAGCTCACCGAAGGCAAGTTCTGCGACCGCGTCATCGAAGCGGTCGGCAAGCAATGGCCGCTCGATCTCGCCTCGGAACTGGTCAAGGAGCGCGGCAAGCTGATCGTCGCCGGATACCATCAGGACGGTCCCCGCCAGGTCAATATGTGGCTTTGGAACTGGCGCGGCATCGACGTCATCAATGCCCATGAACGTGACCCCGCCGCTTATGCGCAGGGCATCCGCGATGCGGTGGAGGCGGTCGCCTCTGGCCGGCTCGATCCGTCGCCGCTCTACACCCACAGCTACACACTCGACCAACTGGACGAGGCGCTCGACGCCACCCGCGACCGGCCGGACGGCTTCCTTAAAGCGCTGGTGACGCCCTGATGGCCCGGCCGCGCGTGGGCTTTCTCGGCGTGGGCTGGATCGGCCGCCACCGTATGGAGGCGATGCTCGCCACCAGCGCGATCGAAGCCGCAGCCGTCGCCGATCCGTCCGACGAAATGGCTGCGGAGGCGCTGAAGCTTGCTCCCGGCGCGAAGCGGGTCGAGGGCTTGGATGGTCTGATCGCCGAACGGCTCGACGGCATCGTCATCGCCACGCCCAGCGCGCTTCACGCCGAGCAGTCGATCCGCGCATTGGAGGCAGGCGCCGCCGTGTTCTGCCAAAAGCCGCTCGGCCGCACTGCCGCCGAAGCCTCGGCCGTTGTCGAGGCAGCGCGCAAGGCAGACCGGCTGCTCGCGGTCGATCTCTCCTACCGCTTCACCGAGGGGATGCGGCAAATTCGCCAGCTCATTGGGGGCGGCGAACTCGGCAAGGTGTTCGCCTGCGATCTCGTCTTCCACAATGCCTGGGGCCCGGACAAACCCTGGTTCTACGATCCGGCGCTGTCCGGCGGAGGCTGCGTCATGGATCTCGGCGTTCACCTCGTCGATCTTGCGCTGTGGGTCCTCGACTTCCCAGAAGTGAAAGGCGCAACCACCCAGCTCCTGCACAAAGGCGAGCCGTTGCGGGAGGGCGTGGTCGAGGACTACGCCGTCGCCCAGCTCGATCTCGCCTCCGGGACCTCCGTACGGCTCGCCTGCTCGTGGAACCTTCCGGCCGGCCAGGAAGCGGTGATCTCCGCCTCCTTCTACGGCACCAACGGCGGCGCCGCGCTCAAGAATGTCAGCGGCTCGTTCTACGATTTCACCGCCGAGCGTTACCGCGGCACATCCACCGAAATCCTGGTTTCGCCGCCCGACGAATGGGGTGGGCGCGCCGGTGCCGACTGGGCGGTTCGGCTCGGCGCGGGTGAACGCTTTGATCCCGAGGGCGAGCGCCTCGTCACCGTCGCGCAGGCGCTCGACCGCATCTACGGCCGCTAATCGCTTCTCCTCGGGGCGGGACGGGTCTAACGCGCGCGCCATGACGACTCGGATCGATTTCGCCGTCGAGGCGGTGGCCGAAGGCGAAGGCACGCACTTCACCGTCAGCCAGCACAGCAGCGGGACAGTGCGCCGCTACCACGTGAGAGGCGGCGAGCAGGACGATTACACCAGCTTCTTCCGCGAACTCGCCGCCGACTTCGGCATGCGCGTGCCGCATCGCTACGCCGGGCCGCAACCCGCCGACGGACCGGAGCCGAACTGGCAGCCTTTGCTCGTCGAGAATGCCTCCGCGAAGATACTCTCCGGCTATGGCGACCCGGCGGTGCTCAAGACCGACGAGGGGTATTTCCTCGTCGCCACCTCCAACGATGCGCCCGACGCCTTCCCGATCCTGCACTCGAACGATCTCACCACCTGGGAACCCGCCGGCTTCGTCTTCCCCGAAGGCGAAACGCCGGGCTGGACCGCCACAGGCCGCCACGTCGCCGATTTCTGGGCGCCGGAGATCGCCCGCATCGGCGACGAATATTGGCTCTGCTACACCGCCCGCGAGAAGAGCAACGCGCTCGCCATCGGCATCGCTAAGGCGCCGCACCCGGCCGGGCCGTGGACCGACATCGGCGCCCCGCTGATCACCGGCGGAATCCTGCTCTACCCACCGGAGCCGGGGCAGGGGCTTCCCATTCCGCCGATGAGCGGCGGCGTGATCGACTCCCACATCTTCGTCGATGCGGACGGCGCGCCCTATCTGTTCTGGAAGCAGGACACGAACGGCGTCTGGCCGCGCCCGCTCGCTGGCCTGATGCGCCATCGCCCCGAGCTGATCGACAGCATCTTCGAGGAGGAAACCGACCGCCGCACCGCCGCCTTCGCCGCCGCCGTGCAGCCCTGGGCCAATGGGCGCCGGCCGATGGAGCGCTTCTTCCTGATGCAGCCGTTGATCGACGCGGCGCTCGGCTCCTGGCCGAAGGTGAAAAGCGTCCTCCAGGAATGCGGCGACGCCGACGCGATCCTGGAGGCGATGCGCACACCCATTCGCGGCCAGCGCCTCGCCCCTGATGGGCAGTCGCTGCTCGGCGAGCCGACGGTGGTGCTCGCCAACGATCTCGACTGGGAGGGCCATCTTATCGAAGGCCCGTGGGTGACGCGGCAGGAGGGCCGCTACTGGCTGTTCTACGCCGGCAACGATTTCTGCACGCCCGCTTACGGCATCGGCGTCGCCTCCGCCGATCACCCGCTCGGCCCCTACACGAAGCGCGACGAGCCGCTGCTCAAGACGACGCGGAGCTGGTGGGCGCCGGGGCATGCCTCGGTAGCGCCGGGGCTCGACGGCAATCCCCAGCTCTTCTTCCACGCCTACCACCCCGGCACCGGCGGCTACAACGCGTTCCGCGCCTTGCTGACCACGCGCCTGCGGTTCAGCGACCGTGAAGTTACCTTGCCCTAGGCCCGCCGCTTCAACTCGTTTGGTTCGCCGAGCGTCCATGGTAGAAGGGCGGGCCGCAACCGCTTGAAGGAGAGGCGTGAAATGCCCCAGCGCTCCATGCACAATCGCCTCGCCGCCGCTCTCCTCCTCCTTTCTGTCTCTGCCCCGGCAATCGCCGCCGAACCGCTCATGGTGCCGGTCTTCCAGACCAACTTCCCCGATCCGCACATCGTGCGAAACGGGGGCGAGTTCATCGCCTTTGCAACCAACGCCGGCGTCAACCTGCCGATGGCGGTGTCGCGCGATCTGGTGACCTGGTCGCATGTCATGGATCCGGCCGATCCCAAGAAGCGGCTCGACGGCATGCCGGTGCTCGCACCCTGGGTGAAGCCCGGCTTCACCTGGGCGCCCGAAGTGATGGAGGTCGGCGGGCGCTGG
>DASWMM010000225.1:0-8101 GCA_036399755.1 Allosphingosinicella sp. | reverse complement strand
TCGCGGCGAGCAGGCCCTCGACGGTGCCGACGCCGGTCAGCGCCAGTTCGGCGACGGTGCGGACGAACTCCTGGAACGTCTCGTTCTTGGCAACGAAGTCGGTTTCGGAGTTCACTTCGACGACCGCGCCGCGATTGCCCTCGACGGCGACGCCGACGAGGCCTTCGGCGGCGGTGCGGCCGGCCTTCTTGGCGGCGGCGGCGAGGCCCTTGGTGCGCAGCCAATCGATGGACGCTTCCATGTCGCCGCTGTTTTCGTTCAGCGCTTTCTTGCAATCCATCATGCCGGCGCCGGTGCGCTCGCGCAGTTCCTTGACGGCAGCGGCCGTGATCTCAGCCATGTCTCTCTATCCTTCTTCTTGAATGGTCCTTCGGGACGCGTCTTCGACTTGGGTTCCCGCCAAAGTAGTACTTTGGCGGGAACCCTGCTCAGCCGCTCCTCAGGATGAGCGGAGGGTCTGTCCAACCCGCTCATGCTGAGGAGGCATTGAGCGAAGTCGAAATGCCGTCTCGAAGCACAGGGAGGACTAGCGCCCTCCCCTGCTCTACTTACGCTTCGGCGAGCGCCGCTTCCTGCGGCGGCGCTTCCATCGATCCGATGTCTTCGCCGCGGTTGGCGGCGCCGCCCGACTTGCCGGCGAGCACCGCGTCGGCGATCGCGTCGCAGTACAAGCGGATGGCGCGGCTGGCGTCGTCGTTGCCCGGGACCGGGAACGAGATGCCCTGCGGGCTGGCGTTCGAATCGAGGATGGCGACGACGGGAATGCCGAGAACGTTGGCTTCCTTGATGGCCAGCTCTTCCTTGTTGGCGTCGATCACGAACATCACGTCCGGAATGCCGCCCATGTCGCGGATGCCGCCGAGCGAAAGCTCGAACTTGTCGCGCTCGCGGGTGAGCTGAAGCACTTCCTTTTTGGTAAGGCCGGCGGTTTCACCCGACAGCTGCTCCTCAAGGCTCTTGAAGCGCTTGATCGAACCGGAAATCGTCTTCCAGTTGGTGAGCATGCCGCCAAGCCAGCGGTGGTTGACGAAATGCTGGCCCGAACGGCGGGCGGCTTCGGCGATCGGGTCCTGCGCCTGGCGCTTGGTGCCGACGAACAGAACCTTGCCGCCCGAGGCGACGCTGCCGCGAACGAAGTCGAGGGCGCGCGCGAACAGCGGCACGGTTTGCGACAGGTCGATGATGTGAACGCCGTTACGATCGCCGAAAATATACGGCTTCATTTTCGGGTTCCAGCGGTGGGTCTGGTGGCCGAAATGTGCGCCGGCCTCAAGCAGTTGCTGCATGGAAACGTCAGTTGACGCCATGTTGTAGTCTCCTTCCGGTTATACCTCTGCAGCGCCGAGAGACCGGGTAAAAACCCAGCCACCGGTTATGATGGCCCTGCATGTGGAATGGGCGCGCACTTAGCGGCGGGCGCGGAGGAAATCAAGGCTCCCGGCGGACGGAACGCCTTTCCAGAATGCCTAAGGTGCCGCCTTCTCTGCAACAACTGAAACACTATTCCGGCTTCAGCGACATCGAGCTGGCTCATCGGGGCGCCAGTTTGCGGCGTGAGACGCTGCGAATAGCTAGCTGGATCACTCGCGCCGGTGGCGAAACGAAAGCCGCTTGACATCGGAACGAAGGGTGAACATACTGCTATTTCAAGTTGCTATGGATCAAACTCCCACATCGATCGTTTAGGTGTGGATAAATAAGGGGATAAGCCTGTGACTCATCTGGCTGCCGCGATTTTCTTCACGCTCATGCTGCTGGCGGCGATCGTTGCCATTCACATGACGGTTCGCACCTACTGGACCAAGATCTTGCTCGCGCTTCGCGGCGAACTCGGGATGGCCGCTACGCAGCAGGCGCGGACGGCTCAGACCTATGCACCGCGCGGCGTTGCCGCTTGACCCTTGAATAAGCCAGCATGCTGAACGGGATCGTCGCCGCATAGGCGATCGTCAGGATGCTCAGCGTCTCCCATGGCGCTGAGACCAAAGCGCCGGCCACCAAAGCGATCACCACGATAGCCGTGAACCGGACATTCCGCCTGAGGCGCATCGAGCCCCAGGAAAAAGTCGCTAAGCTCGAAATCATCAAAAACGCGCACAAGGCCGACCAGGCAGCGATCGCCGGCGGCTCGTGTAGCCAGTGCCAGCTCCGGTTGCTTGCAATCCACAAGAGCAGGGGCAGAAGCATCATGCCCGCCCCCGCTGGCGCTGGAACGCCGGTCAGAAAGCCGGCCGACTTGTGCGGCTGCTCCTCGACGTCGATCGCCGCGTTGAAGCGGGCGAGGCGGAGCGCCGCGCACACCGCATAGGCCAAAGCGAACAGCCAGCCGAAACGCGGGAAATATTGCAGCACCCAAAGATGCATGATGATCGCCGGCGAGACTCCAAAAGCGATTACGTCCGACAGCGAATCGAGCTCCGCGCCGAATCGGCTCTGGCCCTTGAGCATCCGGGCGATTCGCCCGTCCAATCCGTCGAGCACCGCCGCGATGGCGATTGCGGCGACCGCTTTCTCCCATTCCTCGGCAATCGCGAACCGAACCCCTGACAGGCCCGAGCAGAGCGCAAGAGCGGTGACGGCATTGGGCACGACCGCGCGCAGCGGTATGCCGCGCCGCTCGCGCACTGGCCGAATCACTGGGCGACGCCCTCCAGCGCCTGCGCGACGCCGAGCTTGGCGATGATCGTCTCGCCCGCAATCGTGCGCTGACCAAGCAGCACCTGCGAGGAGGTGCCGGCCGGAAGGTAGACGTCGACCCGGCTGCCGAAGCGGATCAGGCCGACACGCTGCCCCGCCGTCACCCGGTCACCGACCTTGGACCACGGCACGATCCGCCGCGCCACCAGGCCTGCGATCTGGGTAAAGGCGATGCGGGTGCCGTCATGACCCTCGATCAGGAAGTGATTGCGCTCATTGTCCTCGCTCGCCTTGTCCAAGTCGGCGTTGAGGAACTTGCCGGCAATGTAGACCACCTTCTTCACTTCGCCCGCGATCGGCGAGCGGTTGATGTGGACGTCGAACACACTCATGAAAATCGAGACCCGGGTGCAGGGGCCCGGCGGCAGGCCATCCTCGCCGACCAGCTCGGGCGGAGGCGGCACGTTGACGATCATGGTGATCAGCCCGTCGGCGGGCGCGACGATCAGGTCGTCGCCCTTGGGCGTGGTGCGGATCGGATCGCGGAAAAAAGCGGCGACCCAAAGCGTGATGCCGACCATGATCCAGCCGAGGCCGTCCCAGTCGATCAGCCAGAACAAGACAAGGGCGATCGCCGCGGCGATGACCACGAACTTGCGCCCTTCCGGGTGCACGTTCGGCATGCGGTAGCGGACGTTCGTGGTGACGAGGTCCGGCTTTTCGAGTGATGTCATGCCCCAAGCCTTTAGGCGGCTGCGCCGGTGGTGACAACCGGCGCGCCATTGCCTACACGCCGCGCCAGCCACTGACCCACGAGACGAGGAAGCGCGCGTCCCATGCCCAAGATCAAAGTGAAGAACCCGGTCGTCGAACTCGACGGCGACGAGATGACCCGGATTATCTGGCAGTGGATCCGCGAGCGGCTGATCCTCCCGTATCTGGACATCGACCTTCTCTACTTCGATCTCGGCATGGAGAATCGCGACGCCACCGACGACAAGGTGACGGTGGAATCGGCCGAGGCGATCAAGAAGCACGGCGTCGGCGTCAAATGCGCCACCATCACGCCCGACGAAGCACGGGTGGAGGAATTCGGCCTCAAGAAGATGTGGAAGTCGCCCAATGGCACGATCCGCAACATCCTTGGCGGCGTTGTTTTCCGCGAGCCGATCGTGATCCAGAACGTGCCCCGGTTGATCCCGGGCTGGACCGACCCGATCGTCGTCGGCCGCCACGCTTTCGGCGACCAGTATAAGGCGACCGACTTCCTGGTTCCCGGCCCCGGCAAGCTGACCATGAAGTGGGAAGGCACGGACGGCCAGGTCATCGAGCACGAGGTGTTCGACTACCCCGCGTCGGGTGTCGCCATGGGCATGTACAATCTCGACGAATCGATCCGCGAGTTCGCCCGCGCCTGCTTCACCTTCGGCCTTGGCCGTGGCTGGCCGGTGTATCTCTCCACCAAGAACACCATCCTGAAAGCCTATGACGGCCGCTTCAAGGACATCTTCCAGGAGATTTTCGAAAGCGAATTCAAGGCGCAGTTCGACGAAGCGGGCACCGTTTATGAGCATCGACTGATCGACGACCTCGTCGCCTCGGCGCTGAAGTGGAGCGGCAAGTTCGTCTGGGCCTGCAAGAATTACGACGGCGATGTGCAGTCGGACATGGTCGCCCAGGGCTTCGGCAGCCTCGGCCTGATGACCTCCATCCTGATGACGCCAGACGGCAAGACCGTGGAAGCCGAAGCCGCCCACGGCACCGTCACCCGCCACTACCGCATGCACCAGCAGGGCAAGGCAACGTCCACCAACCCGCTCGCCTCGATCTTCGCCTGGACCGGCGGCCTCAAGTACCGCGGCAAGTTCGACGACACGCCCGAGGTCACGCAGTTCGCCGAAACGCTGGAGCAGGTCTGCATCGAAACCGTCGAGAGCGGCCAGATGACCAAGGACCTCGCCCTCCTCATCGGCCCCGAACAGGGCTGGATGACCACCGAGCAGTTCTTTGAAGCGATCCGCTCCAACCTCGAAAAGAAGATGGGCGTCACCGCCGCCTGAAGGCGGGGTCCTTCGAGACGGGCTTCGACACGGGACCCCATCAAAGCACTACTTTGATGGGGTCCCTGCTCAGTCCTCCTCAGGATGAGCGAGTTTATTCCGGAGTAAGCCCCAATCCCGCTCAACCTGAGGAGCCGCTGAGGAGGCACAGCGTCTCGAAGCGGCATGTCGAAGGACCGCACCCGCTCGGCCCGGTAGGCAAAGCCGATGAACGCGGACGATTATGTCCCTTTTCTCCCCCACGCCCGCTGACATTCCGCTCGAAACCGGCATAAGGCAAGCATGGCCCCCGGTTTCGAAACTCACTCCGCGCTCAGCGACGCACTCGTCATCCTCGGCGCGGCCGGGATCGTCATCCCCGCTTTCGCGCGCTTCCGGGTAAGCCCGGTAATCGGCTTCATCCTGGTCGGCGTGCTGGTCGGCCCGTCCGGCCTCGGCAGCCTGGTCGCCCGCGCGCCATGGCTCGGCTACGTCACCATCTCCAATCCCCACGGGATCGAACCGTTCGCCGAGTTCGGAATCATCCTCCTCCTATTCGCAATCGGTCTCCACCTTTCCTTCCGCCGCCTCTGGAACATGCGCCGCCTTGTGTTCGGGCTCGGCGCCGCGGAGCTGCTTGGGTCCGCGTTGATCATCGGCTTAGGCCTTCGCGTCTTCGGCGAAGCCCCGGGGGGCGCGGCGGCGCTCGGCCTTGCCCTGGCCCTTTCCTCCACCGCTCTGGTCCTCCCACTCGTCGGTACCACCAGCCCGGTCGGCCGCTCCGCCTTCGGAATGCTGCTGTTCGAGGATCTGGCGATCGTGCCGATCATCTTCCTGCTCGGCGCGCTTGCCCCGCACGGCAACGAGGGCGGCTGGGGAGCAATCGGCAACACCCTTCTGATCGGCGCCGCGGTGATTGCCGTCATGCTGGTCCTCGGCCGTTTCCTCCTCCCCCGCCTCTTCGCCCAGGCGGCGCGCACCAAGAGCCCGGAGCTGTTCCTCTCGGCGAGCCTGCTCGTCGTCATCGCCGCAAGCCTCGCCACCACCGCTGCCGGCCTGTCTCCGATCGTTGGCGCGATTATCGCCGGAATCCTGATCGCCGAGACCGATTATTCAAGCGAAGTGGAAGTGATCACCGCCCCGTTCCGCGGCCTCGCGCTGGGCGTGTTCCTGATCACCGTCGGCATGAGCCTGAATCTCGGCGCCATCGCCGCCGACTGGCAGCGAATCCTGCTCGCGCTCCTCGCAGTCGTGCTGGTCAAGGCGGCGGTCACCTTCGGCCTGCTCGGCATGTCCGGCGCCCGCAGAAGCGTCGCCGCCGAGACCGGCCTGCTGATGGCCTCCCCTTCCGAAACCACCCTGATCGTGCTGGGCACCGCCGCAACCGCCGGGCTGATTTCGGCCGAGACGGCGGCCTTCTGGACCATCGTCACCGCGCTTGGCCTCACCCTCACCCCGCTCCTTGCGCGCCTTGGCCGCGACGCCGCCCGCCGGGTGGACGTGCAGGCCGACGGCGAGATCAAAGTGGATGGCGACACCCAGAAGGTGGTGATCATCGGCTTCGGCCGGGTCGGCCGCCTCGTCGCCGAAATGCTCACTACCCATGGCCGCGACTATGTGGCGGTGGATTCCAGCGTCGATACCGTCGCCACCTGCCGCCGCGAGGGCGTTCCCATCGTCTTCGGCGACGTGGCCCGCCACGAGATGGTCGATCGGCTCAATCTCGGCCACGCCGCCGCCCTGGTCCTCACCATGGACGATCCGGTGCTCACCGTCCGCCTCACAAAGAAGGTGCGCAGCTGGTGCCCGGGCCTGACCATCGTCGCCCGCGCCCGCGACGCCACCCACGCCGCCGAGCTATACCGCGCCGGAGTCACGGACGCGGTGCCCGAAACCCTTGAATCGTCCCTCCAGCTCTCCGAGGCGGTGCTGGTCGATCTCGGCATCGCGATGGGTCCGGTGATCGCCTCCATCCACGAAAAGCGTGCCGAGCTTCGCAAGGAGATCATGGAACTGGGCGAGATGGACGCGGAGCCGCCGCTCAAGCGCCGCCGCCTTCGGGATTCAGCACGCGTCCAATAGCTTGGCTCTGGCGGACGCAGGTTGCCGCTGCTAACGTTCCTCCTCTGTTCGCATGAGGAAGAGGCAAGTGGCGAAACGATCCGGCAGCGCCGACTTGCCCCTCCACGGCGGCCGCGTGCCCGCCTGGCTCGGCGAACGGATGACCCGCCTCGGCAGGGTGATGAGCCAGGCGATCGTCCACCATTATGGCCGCGACGAGCTGCTCCGCCGGCTTGCGCACCCCTTCTGGTTCCAGTCGTTCGGCGCGGTGATGGGCATGGACTGGCACTCCTCCGGGATCACCACAAGCGTGATCGGCGCCCTGAAGCGCGGGCTGAACCCGATCGCCGGCGAACTCGGCCTCCACGTCTGCGGAGGCCGCGGCAAGCAGTCGCGCAAGACGCCGGGCGAGCTGGCCGACGCGGGCGAACGCGCCAGCTTCGACGGCGGTGCGATGGCCCAGGCGAGCCGGCTCGTCGCAAAGGTCGACAGCGCCGCCGTGCAGGACGGCTTCGATCTCTACCTCCACGGCTTCATCGTCGCCGACGACGGCAAATGGGCGGTGATCCAGCAAGGCATGAACGGCACCAGCCGCACCGCCCGCCGCTACCACTGGCTCTCCGAGGGGCTGGAAAGCTTTGTCGATGCGCCGCACAGCGCAATCGAAGGCCGCCGCCAAAGCGCCATCCTCAACCTCACCGACCGCCGCGCCGCCACCTCGCGCAATGCCCAACTCGAACTTCTCCGCAAACTCGGCCCGGACAAGCTCGCCCGCGAAGCCGCCGCCCTCGAGCGCGGGCCCTCGCCCGAGCCCCTCCTCCCACACCTGGTCCTGCCCGATCACCATGATGTGCGGGGAAGCGACGTCATCCTTCGCCGGCTCCACGGCACCCTCGCCGCCGCCGCCGAGGCAGGGCCGAAGGACTTCCCCGAACTGCTCCTCGTCCCCGGCGTCGGGACCCGCACCGTGCGCTCGCTCGCCATGGTCGCCGAAGTGATCCACGGCGCGCCCTGCCGCTTCGCCGATCCGGCCCGCCACTCCCTCGCCCACGGCGGCAAGGATGGGCATCCTTTCCCCGTACCGCTCAAGGTTTACGACAAAACGATCGGGGTCCTGAAGAGCGCGGTTGAGCAGGCCAGCCTCGGCAACGACGAAAAGCTCGCAGCAATCCAGCGTTTGGACGAGCAGGCGCGGAGGCTGGAGCGGCATGCGACGGGGCCATCGCTTGAGGCGCACCTCGCGGAGGAGCGGGCCCGAAGCCACGAATATGGGGGCATGAGCGTGTTTGGTCCGACAGTCAGCCCCGGCCAGAACTCCGCCGAGCTGGCGGGAAATGCCGCTCCCCCACCCGTTCGTGCCGATC
>DASWMM010000224.1:0-8368 GCA_036399755.1 Allosphingosinicella sp. | reverse complement strand
CCTGGATGTAATCGGGGCGGCCCTGGCCCTTCCAATGCTCGGCGACGGCGCGGACCTCCTCGTCGGAGACGAAGGGGCCGTGGACGCGGGCGATCTGCTTGCCGCCGGGCATGTAGAGCATGTCGCCCTTGCCCAGCAGCTGCTCGGCGCCCTGCTCGCCAAGGATGGTGCGCGAATCGATCTTGGACGTGACCGCGAAGCTGATGCGGGTCGGCAGGTTGGCCTTGATGACGCCGGTGATGACGTCGACCGACGGGCGCTGCGTCGCCATGATCAGGTGGATGCCGGCGGCGCGCGCCTTTTGGGCGAGGCGCTGGATCAGGAATTCGACCTCCTTGCCGGCCGTCATCATCAAATCGGCAAGCTCGTCCACCACCACGACGATCTGCGGCAGGACTTCGTAGTCGAGCTCCTCATTCTCGTATTTCGGCTGGCCGGTTTCGGCGTCGTAGCCAGTCTGCACCCGGCGGCCCATCGACTGGCCCTTGCCCTTGGCCTCGCGCACCTTGGCGTTGAAGCTGGAGAGCTGGCGCACCCCAACGCTGGCCATCATCCGGTAGCGCTCCTCCATCTGCTCCACCGTCCACTTCAAGGCGCGGATCGCCTTGGCGGGCTCGGTAACGACGGGGGCGAGAAGGTGGGGGATGTCGTCGTAGACGCTGAGTTCGAGCATCTTGGGATCGATCATGATCATTTTGCACTGCTCGGGCGTCAGCCGGTAGAGCAGCGACAGGATCATGCAGTTCAGGCCCACCGACTTGCCCGAGCCGGTGGTGCCGGCGACGAGCAGATGCGGCATCGGCGCGAGATCGGCGACGACGGGATCGCCGGCGATGTTTTTGCCAAGAATGATCGGCAGCGCCGCAACCTGATCCTCGAACGCGTCGGAGGCGACGAGTTCGGACAGCGACACCATTTCGCGCTTGGCGTTGGGAAGCTCGATGCCGATAACGCTGCGGCCGGGGATGGTGGCGACCCGGGCGGAGAGGGCGGACATGTTGCGGGCGATGTCGTCGGCGAGGCTGATCACGCGGCTCGCCTTGATTCCCGACGCGGGTTCGAGTTCGTACATGGTGACGACCGGGCCGGGACGGACTTCGACGATCTCGCCCTTCACCGAAAAATCGTCGAGCACCGATTCGAGCAGGCGTGCATTGCGCTCCAGCGCCGCCTTGTCGAGCGCGCCGCCCACCGGCGGGGGCGCGGGGGCGAGGAGTTCGATCGAGGGAAGCTGGTAGGAATCGCCGAGCGCAAGCGACGGCTGGCGATCGCGGGCGGGGCGGCGCACTTCCGGCGCGGCGGGACGGTCGGCGATCACCGTGCGCGGCTTCTTGTCGGGTGCTGCGACCACCGTGGCGCGGGCAGGGCGATCCTCAGGGTCGGGAAGGTCTTCGTCCTCCTCGTCGTGCCCGTAATCGGCGGCACCCGCGGCGGCAGGCTTGGGCAGGCGCGGCAGGCGGCGCGAGGCGATCCAGCCGCGCTCCTCGGAGCGAAGCGCGAGGCCGAGCCAGGCGACGACAAGGCCGCCGACGCCGAGCAGCGCCACGGCGACCAGCCGGAACGGTTCAACGATCGAGGGCTCGCCAAGCGCGTGCAGGCCAAGTCCCAACATCTTGGCAAGGCCAAGCCCGAAGGCCCCGCCCCAGCCGGCGGGAAGTCCGTTGACGCCGCCGCCCGACAGGAGGCCCGCGCCTGCGCCCATCAGGGTGACGCCGAGCAGGGTCAGAAGCAGGCTCTTCAGCCACCGCCCCGCGCCCGCGCCGCGCGCGACGCGCAGGCCGAACACGAAAAGCAGCGGAAGCAGAAGCACGGCGCCCAAGCCCCAAAGGGTCAGCAACAAGTCGGCTAAATAAGCGCCGGGCCTGCCCAGCCAGTTCGCCACCGCACCACCGGCGGCGGTGTTCAGCGAGGGATCGGTCGCGTGGTAGCTGGCCAGCGCGAGCGCGCCGCCGGCCGCGGCCGCGATCAAGGCCGCGCCGCGCGCCATGTCCCAGCTGCGCCGGGCGCCGCGCTTCATGCCCGCGCGCCACTGCGCCATCCGCTCCCCACGGGCGCTTTGCGCTACAACCGTCGCCATACCCCGTGCCCCAAATGTTCCCGTGTTAACCTTCATGCGCCCGGGCGGACTCGCCGGTCAAGCGCTTGGCGTTGCAGCGCTGCATCGGTAAGGCGGCAAAATGGAGCGCGCTGATGTCATTATCCTGGGTGGCGGCCTTGTCGGCCTGACCCTCGCCATCGCGCTGGACCGGCACGGCCTGTCCAGCATCGTCATCGACCCGGCCGATCCGGAGGCGCAGCTCGCGCCGGCTTATGACGGCCGCGCCACGGCGGTCGCCAGCGCCTCGTGGCGGATGCTGGAGGCGATCGGGGTAGGCGAGCGGCTGGCCGGCGAGGCCTGCCCGATCCGCGCGATTCGGGTCAGCGACGGCCTTGAGCCCGGCGGCATCTCCTTCGATCCGCCCGAAGGCGACGATCCGCTCGGCATGATGTTCGAGAATCGGCGGCTTCGGCAGGCGCTGCGGGAGACCGCGCAGGCTGCGAAGAACATCCAGCTGTTGATGCCGAGCGAGGCCGCCGAAGTAGTGCGCGACGCTATGGGCGTGCGAATCGCCATGGCGGACGGGCGGCTGTGCGCTGCGCCCTTGTTAGTTGCCGCCGAGGGACGCAACTCGCCGACCCGTGAAGCAGCGGCGATCCCGATGGCACGCTGGCAGTATGAGCATTCCGCGGTGGTGCTCACCGTCGAGCACGACTGCGACCATGAGAATGTCGCCTACGAAATCTTCTACCCAAGCGGGCCCTTCGCAATCCTGCCGATGCTTCCGGGCACGCGCTCGGCGATCGTCTGGTCGGTGGCAAAGGCCGATGCCGCCGCCGTCGCCGACCTCCCCGACCGCGCCATGGCGGCGGAGATCGAGAAGCGGATGGGCGGCTTCCTAGGCGCGATCAAGCTTGCCGGCCCGCGCTGGACCTATCCGCTCGGCTTCCACCATGCCGCGACCATCACCGGCGAGCGCCTCGCCCTTGTCGGCGACGCCGCGCACGGCATTCACCCGATCGCCGGGCAGGGCCTGAACCTCGGCTTCCGCGATGCCGCGGCGCTTGCCCAGGTGCTGGTGGAAGGCGCGCGGCTCGGGCTCGACATGGGCGATGCCCAGCTCCTCGCCCGCTACGAGCGGTGGCGCAGCCTGGATACCTTCACCGTCGCCGCCGCCACCGACGCGCTGACCCGAATCTACGGCGTGCCGGGCAAGACCGCGTCCGCCGTGCGCCGCTTCGGAATGGGGATCATTCAGCGAATCGGACCCTTGCGCGACCAGCTCATGGCCGAGGCGCGCGGCGAAACCGGAGACCTGCCGCTGCTGCTTCGCGGGCTTCCAATCTGATGGCACCTCCCCGCTCATCCTGAGGAGCCGCTGAGGAGGCGAAGCCGTCTCGAAGCATCAACAGGTCGGATTGCCCCCCGGGAAATCCTGAAACATGGCGGGGCCATGTTTCACCTGTTCATTCTCGAAGGACGCATGGGACCGGTCCTCCGAGACGGGCCTTCGACTTCGCTCAGTCCCTCCTCAGGATGAGCGGTTATAGTGGTCGATCCCGCTACGGCCCCTCGGCCAAAAAGGCGTGGATGGCCGAGACCACCACCGATCCTTCGCCGACGCCCGACGCAACGCGCTTGGTTGAACCGGATCGCACGTCGCCAACCGCGAAGATGCCGGGCCGCACGGTGGCGTAAGGGGACGGCAGGGCCATCCCCTCCTCGTCGCGGCCGGTGATCACGAAGCCGCCGCGGTCGAGCGGGACGCAGCCGTCCAGCCAGTCGGTGTTGGGAACCGCGCCGATCATCACGAAGATGTTGGTCGCCGGGCGGTGCGTCGGCTCGCCCGACTGGCGGTCGGCCCAGGTCACCCCGGCAAGCGCGTCCTCGCCATGGAGGCCGGTGATCTCGCTATGGGCGTGAAGCTGGATTTTGGGCGAGGCTTCGATTCGCTGAATGAGATAGTCCGACATGGTCGCGGCAAGGCCCGGGCCGCGCACCAGGATGTGGACGGCCGCGGCGTGTTGCGACAGGAACACGGCCGCCTGCCCGGCCGAATTGCCGCCGCCGACCACCACCACTTCCTCGCCCGCGCACAGATTGCCCTCGAGCCAGGTCGCGGCATAATGGATGCCCCGTCCTTCGAACTCCGCATAGCGCGGCACGTCGAGCATCCGGTAGCGGGCGCCGGTGGCGATCACCACCGAGCGGCCCGCGATCCGGGTGCCGTCCTCAAGCGACACGCGATAGGGCCGCTCGGAACAGTCGATGCCCACCGCCCGCCGCGAAATCGCAAGCCGGGCGCCGAATTTCTGCGCCTGCACCTGCGCCCGCCCGGCAAGCGCCTGGCCGGAAATGCCTGTCGGAAAGCCGAGATAATTCTCGATCTTGGTGCTTGTCCCCGCCTGCCCGCCTGGCGCGAGCGGCTCAATCACAAGCGTGTCGAGCCCTTCCGAAGCGCCATACACGGCGGCGGCAAGGCCGGCCGGCCCGGCACCGACGACAACCAGGTCATAGAAGCGGGCAGGATCGAAGCCCTCGGTAAGACCGAGCGCGTCGGCAAGCGCCGGAGTCGCCGGGTTGGACAGAAAGGCGTGGCCGGGCATCAGCACCACCGGCAAGGCGGCGCCGCGCAATTTCGGGCAGTCGAGCAGCCCTTCCGCATCGGGATCGACATCCGTGTCGAGCAGGCGGTGCGGATAGCCGTTGCGCCCGAGGAAGCGCTCCAGCCGCAGCGTGTCGCCGCTGTGCGAGGAGCCGATCAGCACCACCCCGCCTTGGGAGTGGCGCATTAGCCCGACTCGGCGCAGGATCAGCGCGCGCGTGACGATCTCGCCGATCTCAGGCTCCGCCTCGATCATCCGGCGAAAGGCGGCGCGGGGGACGCGCAGGATCCGGCTGGGCGCGTCGGTTCGGGCGCTGACCAGCGTCTGACGGTTGTTGAACAAGTCGAGCTCGCCGGTGAACTGGCGCGGACCGTGGACATGGATCGGCGCGCCCGAGCCGCTCTCGTCGGTGATCCCGATCGCCCCGTCCACCACTACGCAGAAGTCGACGCTGCGCTCACCGCGGCGGAAAAGCATGGTGCCGGCGGGATAATCCACGACCTCGCCGAAGCGGGCGACCAGCGCCATCTGCGCCTCGCTCAGCCGCGGAAAGGTCTGCGCCTGCCGCTCATAAGGGTCGGTCGGATCGAAATCGGCATTGTCCGCGTCGGCCATGTGTTCCCCCCCCTGCGCCGTCAGTCTCCGCCGGCCTGTGTCGCTTCCTCGGCCAGCAAGACCGGGACCCCATCCCGGATCGGATAGGCCAAACCCGCCTCATCCGAGACCAGCCGGCCACCCTCTTTGTCCCAGCGCAGCGTGGTGCGGGTGATCGGGCAGACCAGCAATGCGGCGAGTTCGTCGGTCATTGCAGCGTTTCCGGTCCATCGGCGCCGCCCGGGATCAAGCGCTGGAACTGCATGAATTGGACCAGCAACTCGCACCGCGCGGCGATGTCGGGCGCCTCCAGCAGGGCCTGCTTCGATACCGGGTCGAACGGCGCGATCTGGGCGATGCCGTTGACCAGCATCTCGTCGTCCAGGCGGGTCACCGCCTCCCAGTCCACCGAATAGCCGAGCGCGTCCGCATAAAGCCGCGATTCCTGCTCCAGCTCGGCGCGATGGGCGATGCCGAGCGGGTCCGCCTCATCCTCATCCCCGGCAAAGGCGCTGCGATCCGCCTCGACCTGGCGGTACGGCGTTTCCACCGCCAGTTCGCGCACGGTTCGGAAGCGGCCGAGTCCCTCCAGCACGATGTTGAAGCGGCCGTCCTCCAGTTCCTCGACGCTCTCGATCCGGCCCAGGCAGCCGGTCTCGAACAAAGCGGGCGGCTGCTTCTCGTCGCGCGGCTGGATCATGCCGATCAGCCGGTCGCCGGCAAGCACATCGCGCACCATCTCCCGGTAGCGCGGCTCGAAGATGTGCAGCGGAAGCTGGGTGCCGGGCAGAAGCAGCGCACCGGCGAGCGGGAAAACGGGGATGCGCAGCGGTGCGGTCATCAGGTGAACAGGATCGCGGACAGGCGCCGGCGCTGGTCGCGCGCCCACTGGTCCTCAAGCCCCACCACTTCCAGGAACTGCAGGAAGCGCTTGCGCGCCGCGCCCTCGTTCCACTCCCGGTCGCGGCCGATGCTTTCCAGAAGCTGGTCGGCGGCACCATCGCGGTTGCCGGATGCCATCAGCAGGCCGGCAAGCTCGTAGCGGGCGTCATGGTCGTCGGGATCGGCGGCGATCCGGCCTTCGAAAGCACTCGTCTCGGCACTGGCCGGCGCGATCTCGGCCAAGGCCAGCGCCGACCGGGCGCGAGCGATCGGGGGTTCGCCCGCCTGCTTCTCCGGCACGCCGTCGAGCAGGGCGCGCGCTTCCTCCGCCCGACCCGCCGCCGCCAGTGCGCGGGCAAGGCCGCCGACCACCTCGAGGTTGTCGGGGGCCATCTCCAGAACCTGCGCAAAGATATTGGCGGCGCGCTCGGCGTCCCCTTCTGCAAGCACTTCCTCACCCATCGCGATCAGCGGCTCGATCTCGGCTTCGAGCTGCTGCGCCTCGCCCGACACCGGGAGCTGGGCGAGGATCTGGTCGAGAATTCGGGTGAGCTGCCCCTCGGTGCGGGCGCTGGTCAGATCGGCGACGAGCTGGCCCTGGAACAGCGCATACACAGTGGGGATCGACTGGACCCGGAATTGCGCGGCGACGATCTTGTTCGCATCGACATCGATCTTGACCAGCTTGACGCCGCGGTCGGCATAATCGGCCGCCACCTTTTCCAGCACCGGGCCGAGCTGCTTGCAGGGTCCGCACCATTCCGCCCAGAAATCCAGGATGACGAGGCTGTCCATCGACGGCTCGACGACGTCGCGGCGAAATGCCTCCAGCGCGTCTTTTTCCGCCGCGCTCATGCCCAAAGTCGCCACTGATCGTTCCTCCGCAAGCCGCGTTCCTGTTGCGCCCTATGTGGGATATCCCCCCGGTCTGCCAAGGGCGAGACGATGGGGGTTGCAGGCCCCGAAAGACGATGCTAGCAGCCCGCCTCACCTCAGCCGGTTCGCCGGCTTTGCGCTCGAGCGGGCGTAGCTCAGGGGTAGAGCACAACCTTGCCAAGGTTGGGGTCGAGGGTTCGAATCCCTTCGCCCGCTCCATTTTCCACTCTCGAAATCGATGATTGAACGGAAGATGCGCGGCACGGGCCGAGGCGGAAGGGCCCTGTGCTTAGGTTCGCCTCCGTCAGCTCCCTCTGCGGTGCGTGTAGCTCAGGCGGCTTGGCTGTGCGGGCCGCTGGGATCACCCCGTTCGAACGTCCAGGCGCGGACCTCCCTGATCACCGGTGCAAGGTCGACCGTGTAGTTCAGCCCCAGGAACCGGGCGACCCGCGGCAACTCGGCCGTCGGCCGTACCCTTGAGGTGAACACCGGATCGGCAACCTGTACCGGGGGCGCACGGCGAAGCGCCGACACAATGGCTACGCGATTCTGCCGCCAGCTACTCGCCATTGCGGCCAGGCCGGCGATCAGTGCCAGCACGAAGAAGATTGCAAACCCACTCTGCGCCATTCCAGTTCTCCTGCTTGGGGTAACCGAGCAGGCATGGGCGCGTTCCGCCGGGGAGCGTTTCCGGCCGCCAGTGTCACCGCAGAGTGACAGGCCGCCGCAGGGCACCTGTTGCCCGCTCCCCAAGGCTGGTAGACCGGCGCGGTGAAGGACGAACGCCTCAGGATAAAAGTGCAGGCAGACTATGCGTCGGCTTTGGGGCTTGCCGTGTATTGCTTCGCCAGCCTTGAGTGGAATGCTGTCCGGTGCTGCGAGGCGATGGAGCCCGGCAGCGTCGAAAGCCTGGAGGAGCGGACCGCCGGCCGCGTCGCGGACACGCTTGCCCACCTGGCCCGGCAGCGTCCTGAAAGCGCAGGGAAGCATGCGCTGCAAGCGGCTGCGTCCGACTTCCGCTTCCTTGTCGGCACCCGTAACAACCTGGTTCACGCCAAACCCGGAACCGCTCGCGACGGGAGCGCCGGGCTGTTCCGGCTTGGCGATCACTGGACCCTAGCCGAGCTGGAGGGCGTGGCGGACGCCTTTGCCACGTGCAGCGCGCGGCTGGAAAAGGCGCTTGGCGGATTGCTGAGCGAGGGTAGCTAATGGCCGCCGTGGGTGGAAAGCGGACATCAAGGTAGCAGTCGATGTGCTTGCTCCTGCCTTCGCTTCTCACGATTCCATAGAGAAGCACCCGAGCAGGCGGCGATAATCAGTCCAAACCTAGGGAGCGCATTCAGCCAGGCCCAGCCATGCTGGACAAGCCCGA
>DASWMM010000223.1:0-3067 GCA_036399755.1 Allosphingosinicella sp. | reverse complement strand
TGCCTGGGATGCGGGCGGCACCGGCCGGGGCGTGAAGGTCGGTGTGATCGACAGCGGGATCAACCCGAACCTCGCCGAATTCGCCGGCCGGATCGATCCGGCGAGCCGCGACATGGTCGCGAACCGGGGCGTCGCGGACAGCGAAGGGCACGGCACCGCGGTTGCCGCGGTGATCGGGGCTGCGCGCAACGGGTCGCAGAGTGTCGGCGTTGCGTTCGAATCAACCATATTGTCGCTCAACACCAGCAACCCCAACGATTGCGATCCCGACGACGGCTGCAAGCATAAGGACAGCGACATCGCCCGTGCAATCGAGGTCGCGGTGTCGAACGGCGCCCGGGTCATCAACATTTCGCTGGGCGGGGAAAATATCGGATCGACGATGACGGCCGCGGTCCGCCGCGCCGCCTCTGCCGGTGTGGTGATGGTGATATCGGCGGGCAACGAATCCCTTTCCCTGCCGTCGGGTTTCGCGACGGGCGGAGCGGCGAACGGCAACGGCCTCGTCATCATCGCCGGGGCGATGGACGAAGCGCGCAACCTGGCGAGCTACTCCAACAAGGCCGGCACGGGCGGCAGCGCCGACGCCTATTTGACCGCGCTCGGCTCGCGGGTGCGCACGATCGACCAGACCGGCACCGGCTATTTCTATTCCGGCACCTCCTTTTCGGCGCCGGTGATCAGCGGCGCGGCGGCCTTGCTGGCCAGCGCTTTCCCGAACCTGAGCGGCGGCCAGATCGTCGATCTGCTGCTCAAAACCGCCGACGACGCAGGCGCGCCGGGCACCGATTCCGCGTACGGGCGCGGCATCCTCAATATCCAGCGCGCCTTTACCCCCCAGGGCGCGACCAGCATGGCGGGCTCGGGCGACCCCGTTCCGACCGGCGAGGGCGGCAGCGGATCGGGCCCAATGGGCGATGCCCGGACGCTTGCCCCGCAAATGGCCGGCGCCATCATTCTCGACGGCTATTCGCGTGCCTTCGTGGTCGATTTCGCCACCAGGCTGACGCAGGCGCCGCAGGAACGGCCGCTTGGGCAATCGCTCGGCGGCGACCAGCGCACCTCCACCGTCTCGGCGGGCCGCACCGCAGTGTCGATCACCCTCGACCGGCAGGGCACCACGCAACCCTGGGTCGGCATGGCGCAAATGGGCTTGAGCCATGAGGATGGGCGCAAGGCTCGGGTGCTTTCCGGGCTGATGCTGAGCCGGCTGTCGCCCAGGACGGCGGTTGCGATGGGCTTGTCGGAAAGCGGCAAGACGCTGCAGCAGCGCCTCACAGGTCAATATCAGAATGCCTTTCTGGTCGCCCGGGACCCGATGGCGCGCGCCGGCTTTCACGGGGTTGGGGCATCCAGCCTCGGCCTCCGCCACGATCTCGGGCCGGCGGGTCTCACGGTCACCGGCGAGCGCGGCGACGTGTATCTGCCGGGCCTTGTCCGGGAAGGTTTGCGCCAGCCCGGCTACGCCGTGGGATCGCTGAGCCTCGACCGCCGGGTTGGGCCGGCGACGCTGACGCTTGGCGCCACACGGCTCGACGAGCGCGAGACGGTGCTCGGCGGGCGTTTGGCGCGCGACATGTTCGGCATTGGCGGGGCGACGAGCTGGTTCGCCGATGCGAGCGCAAGCCTTGCCATCGGGCGCGGCTGGAGCGCGTACGGTTCCTACCGCCGCGGGATCACATCGATGGCGGGCGGTGGTTTGGCGCTGAACGGGCGGCTGGGCACCGATGCCTGGGCCTTCGATTTCGGCAAGAGGAACGCCTTCCGGTCGGGCGACCGCTTCGCCTTTCGGGTGATGCAGCCGCTGCGGGTGAACGGCGGCGGCTATGCGCTTCAGCTTCCCGTCTCCTACGATTATGCCACCGGAGGGGTGGGCTATGACCGCCGCTTCTTCAATCTCGCCCCAACCGGCCGTGAGATCGATGTGGAGGCGGCCTACGGCGTCGGCCTGTGGGGCGGCCAGCTTAGCGCCAACGCCTTCGTGCGGCGCGAGCCGGGCCATGTTGAAGCGAAGCGCGACGATCTCGGCGGCGCGATCCGCTACTCGCTCGGCTTCTAGGGCCGCGGCGCCGGCTGAACGATCAGAATCTGGAGGTCGCGATCCGGCCGCCAGTTGGTGCGGACCAGTTCGAACTGGGTTGGCGAGATCTTGCGAAGGCCGGTGGCGCAGAGGCTGACGAGGTTTTCCGGCGCGCCCTTGTCGATCACCAGGCGGAAACGGCCGATCGGAGAAGCCCAGTTGGCGCCGGTCTTGAGGACGTAGCCGACCCGTTCATCCGGCAAAATTCCATACTCGCCGCCGTCGGCGCGGGCGAGACGGTCCAGGCCGGCGAGGAAGCCGGCGTCCGCGCAGTAAGCGGCGATCATCCGGCGCCCCTCCGCCGACCGCCGAAACGCCTTGCTGGCGAGGGGCGTACCGACGCTGGCGCCGGTGCCCGGCACGTAGCGGTGCTCCACCGCCAGGGCGCGGCCGGCGGGGAAGGTCTGCGGCCAGTGCCAGGTCTCCTTCACCGTCCACAACGGCACTAGATGGCGCTCTACCCCGTTGCCGATCCCATATTCCTCCGCCACGGCCAGGCCGAGGCGTATCAAGCGTTGGGCCGCAGCCTCTGGCAGGGCATCCAGCGCCCGGTGCAGCGGCGAGCCGCCTTCGGAGTCGGTGGCGTAGCTCAGCGGCAGGCCCAGGCGGGTGAGGAGGGGGGTATGGTCAACCGCGCCGAGGAACGCCTTGCGTTCCACGGCCATGGCCACCGGCTTCCCGTCTACTTCGGTCGTGAAGCCGGTAGGGTATGCGACATCGCCGTCGCGGCGCAGCGACAGATCGTCGTCGGGCAACGGGAAAGCGACCACGGCCCGCACGGCCTTCGCGGTTCGGTTGCGGAAGACGTAGCGGACTTTCACTTGCTGCGCCGAGATGAACAGGTCTTCGGAGACCATATCGATGGCGTCGGTTCGGGTGAGGACCAGGCCGCCGGCGGAGACCTCGGCGACGCTGTCGTTGGCGTGCGCGGGCGCCCAGCACAAAGCGGCGGCCGCGATCAACAGAAGCTTGCGCATTGTCCCTCCC
>DASWMM010000222.1:0-8900 GCA_036399755.1 Allosphingosinicella sp. | reverse complement strand
GAATGAGAGTTCAATCTGCCCGTCCTCCGTCTCCCGCAGGTCGTACTCCGGCAGGTGGAAGGCGCAGAGCGCCCTGAGATAGCCTTCCTTGAAGATGCCCCTCTGCCCATAAAAGCTCTGGCCGCGGAGATGGATGATCTCGGAGGGCGTGAAACGCAGCGCCCGTGCGTGATCGAGCTGCTCGCGCAGAGCGCCCACCTCGATCTCGCGGGCGAGCTTCACGCGGCGGCTGCGGTTGGTGACCCGCCAGCGCACCCGCTCGTTGGGATAATGCTCCCAGATGAACTGCTGCATCAGGAGCTTGTAGAAGTCGGTATCGAGCAGCGAGCGGACGATGGGATCGAACGGGAAGCTGTGGTTCCAGGCGCGGGTTGCGAAATCCACGGTTTAGACGCCGCCGCGCACGATTTCGCGGCCGTCCGCCTCCAGCCGCGCGGCGAGGTCGGCTTCGCAGGCGGCGAGCTTTTCGGGGTCGGTGGAGCGGATGACGAAGTTGGAGCCGACCCGGCCTTCGCGGAAGAAGGGGTAGGAGCCGATCTGGCAGCCTTCATGCGCCTTTTCGGTGGTGCGCAGGATGTCCGCCACTTCGCTCTCCGGCACCCAGCCGCCGACGGTGGTGGACAGCAGCGGCGCGCCGCCCTCGAGCTGGCCCGACAAGGCCTCCAGCATCAGGGTCGCGATGTGCGGCACGCCGGCGAGGATGAAGATGCTGCCGAAGCGGATGCCCGGGGCGCCGGACAGCTTGTTCTGGATCAGATCGGCGCCGTCCGGCACCCGCGCCATCCGAAGCCGCGCTTCGGTGATCCCGCCGCGGCTTTCGTAATAGGCCTCGAGGATCGCCTTGGCCTCCGGATGCACCGTCACCGGCACGTTCAGCGCGGCGGCGATCGAGTCCACAGTGATGTCGTCATGCGTCGGGCCGATGCCGCCGGTGGTGAACAGGTAATCGTTCTCCGCCCGGAGGGCGTTCACCGCGGCGACGATCTTCTCCTCGACGTCCGGCACCACGCGAACCTCGGCGAGGCGAATGCCCTGGAGGTTCAGCCAGCCGGCGACCTGGGCGATGTTCTTGTCCTGGGTGCGGCCCGAAAGGATCTCGTCGCCGATGATCAGCAGGGCGGCGGTCCAGATGCGCTCGGATGTCATGAAGGCGCTCTACCCCGTCGTCCTACCCTCGTCACGTCCAAGTTACGGCGGGCAAGTTACGGGGGGCAACTTACGCCGGGTGCAAATCCGCCGATGATCGCTTATATCGCCCGCCATGACTCAGTACGAAGCCGTCACCGCCGAGACTCCTCCCCGCAGCGGCGCCATCCGCCTCCACGGCCCGGAAGGGTTTGCCGGCATGCGCAAGGCCGGCCGCGTCGCCGCAGAAGTGCTCGACGCGCTTGTTCCCCACGTCCGCCCGGGCGTCACGACGCAGGAGATCGACGACCTCGTGTTCCGCGAGATCGAGGCGCGTGGCGGCATTCCCGCGACGCTCGGCTATCGCGGCTACGACAAGAGCTGCTGCACCTCGATCAACCATGTGGTGTGTCACGGTATCCCCGGAGACAGGCCGCTCAAGGACGGCGACATCGTCAACATCGACGTGACCCCGATCGTCGACGGCTGGCACGGCGATTCGAGCCGCATGTACCTGGTCGGCGACGTCGGCGTGAAGGCGCGGCGGCTGGTGGACGTCACCTACGAATGTTTGATGCTCGGCATCGAGCAGGCCAAACCCGGCAATCACCTCGGCGACATCGGCCACGTCATCCAGACCTATGCCGAAAAGCACCGCTACGGCGTGGTGCGCGATTTCTGCGGCCACGGCCTCGGGCAACTTTTCCACGACGCGCCGGAGGTGGTCCACGCCGGCCGCCCGGGCACCGGGCCGGAGCTCCGGCCCGGCATGTTCTTCACCATCGAGCCGATGATCAACATCGGCAAGGCAAGCGTGAAGGTGCTGGAGGACGGCTGGACGGCGGTGACCCGCGACCGCACGCTGTCCGCCCAGTTCGAGCATTCGATCGGGATCACCGAGCACGGCTGCGAGATCTTCACGCTGAGCCCGGCCGGCTTCCACAAGCCGCCTTACGGCTGAGCGCCGCTGCCCTCCGCGCGCGTTGCACCAAAAGAAAAGGCCCGGGTTTCCACCCGGGCCTTTCTTCGTTTGGGCCTGCCTGTTCGCCTAGAACTTCACTTCCGCCGCGATCGTGAAGGACCGGCCGCGCGGGTCGGCAACGCGCGGTTCCCACGAGCCGCCCGCACCGGTGTTGCTGTTATAGGTGATCGCAAACGGCGGATCGGTATTGAGGAGATTCTTGATCCCGGCCGTCAGCCGCAGCCGCTCCTCGAAATCGTAGCTCACCGACGCGTTGTAGATGATGTACTCGTTCACGCGCCGATTGAAGTCGGGCCGCGCCAAGGAGCCGGGCAGCGCCTGGTTCTTGTAGCCGGACCTAAAAATCTGAGAAAGGCTGACCGTGAGATCGTCCTTGCGGTAGGTGATGAAAGCATTGTGCTTCCAGCGCAGCCCGAGATCGCCGGCGGGGGTGAACACGCCGATCAGGCTGGCGCTATAGGGAGCACTCGGCAGGAGCTTCTCCCGCTTCTTGAGCAGGTAGGTGCCGTCCAGACCGACGGAAAGAACGCCGCCGCCCATGTCGAAGCCGCCGCGAAGAACGACTTCCAGGCCTTGCGTCCGCCGCGAGCCAATGTTGGCGGTACGCAGATCGACGCCCGTGATAACGCCGTTCGTGCGCTGCACTCGTTCCGGGAAGAACGATATATTGTTGAGCAACTGCTGCAACGTAAGCGAACCGATGGTATCATCGACCGAGATGGTCCACCAATCCACCGAAGCGCTGAACCGGCGCGCAGGCTGGAACACGATTCCCGCGCTTGCCTGCTTCGAGGTTTCCGGCCCGAGATTGAGGTTGCCTCCGCTCAGCGATTCTGGCGTGATTGGCGCGCACCCCGGAACCGATGGGTTCACCGTTCCTCCCGGACAGGTCGTTGGATCCACCAAGGTATTGCCTGGATTTGGAGAGATCAGGACGCCATTGAAGATCTGATTGAACGCCGGCACGCGGAAGCCGGTATTGTAGGACGCGCGGAACATCACCCAGTCAAACGGACGGAATTTCGCGGTAACCTTCGGATTCACCGTGGAGCCGAACCCGGTATAATCGTCGATCCGCGCGGCGCCGGTGATCTCAAGCTGCTCGAAGACAGGAATCGAAACTTCGACATAGGCGGCCTTCACCGTCCGGTTCTTCGGCGACAGAATAAAGCTCTGGTCGAATGCGGCACCCGGAATGTCGGGCTGCCCTAGAACGGCCGCGTCCGAGCCGTTGGAGGAGAAAGTTTCACGGCGGTAATCGAAGCCGATCGCCGCTTGAACCGGACCGCCCGGAAGATCGAACAACGGACCCGAGAACGATGCGTCGAACTGTTTCACTTCATATTGGCCGCCGTAAAGCGTGACGCCGCGCGCGGAGATAGCCTCCAGGCCGGCAAGCGCGGCATCGGACTGCGTTATTGAGAACGGGTTGAGAATTCCGCTGTTGAGCAGACCGACGATGCCGGGCCGGGTCGCACCGGGCGCCGTTGGCGCACGTGGGTCGATGCTGCCATTCCCCGCCCCGGGAATGCCCGATGCGGCTGCGGCCTGAGCCGACGCGAATACACCGCGGTAATAATAGCCATCCCCGAGCACCGATTCCGCTTCGCTGCGCGCATAGGAAGCGGCCGTGCGGTAGTCCCAGCCACCGAACAGCGGCCCGTCGATCCCCACCGCGGCGCGGAACGTCGTAGTGTCGGTGACATATTCGCGCTGGCCGCCCGGGTTGTTGCGGTAACGGTAGGCGATCGGCTTGCCATAGTTCGGAGCAATGGTCGGGAATACCGCCACGAGCTGGTTGTAGATGCTGTTATAGGTCGCCGCCGTCAGCGGATTGAGGGGGTAATAGAGGGGCAAATTCGTGGCGTTGCCGGAGTACTGATTACTTGAAAACCGTTTCGTGGAGGTCGCATCCGATCCGGTCACTTCGGCAAACAGTTCGTGGGCGCCAAGCCTTCCGGTCGCCCGTCCATAATAGGTCAGCGTTTCAACCGGCTGCTGGATAACGGCGGCCCTTGCCGTGTCGAACGCGCAGGCGAAGCGGGCGATTGGGTTTAAGTAAAGCTGGTCGTCATACGGCATGCCCCCTTCAAACGACCCGCAGCCCGCTCCTCCGGGAAGATCCAGGACATTGATGCCGCCGCTGGCATCGACGGTTGCGCCTGCTTCGCGCAACACCACTCCGCTGAGTAGCGAACCGGTCGGCGCAAAAATCGCGTTCGCACCGTTGGGAAAGGCCGTCGCGATGGGCGTCCCGCGCGTGTCGATGGACAAGCCGCGATTCGGCTGGTTGCCGTTGACGAAATCGCGGTCGGAGCCGTTCAGCGCCCCGCTCCAGCTCTTGCTGACCGCGACCATGACGTTGAAGCCCTGCTCGCGAAGGTTGCCGTAGCCCGCCGTCGCTGACAGCCGGTAGATCGGGCTATCGCCTTCCTGCGTGATATCGGTGAAGCCATTGAGCGAAAGGCCTTCGAAATCCTTCTTCGTGATGAAGTTGATGACGCCGCCGATCGCGTCGGTTCCGTAGATGGCGGAGGCGCCGTCCTTCAGAACTTCAACCCGCTCCAGCGCCGCGAACGGGATCTGGTTGACGTCGACGGCGGAGCCGGTGAGCCCGTGGGCGGCGACGCGCCGGCCGTTGAGCAGCACAAGGGTGGAGGCCGAGCCTTGACCGCGAAGGTTGGCGCCGGACAGACCGTTGGTTCCACGCTGCTCGCCGGTGGTGACGTCTGCATTGGACGCAAGATTGTCGGCAGCGCTGCCATTGGTGCTCAGGAACATGATGAGCTGCTCGGGGCTGTTGATGCCTTCGCGCGACAGCTCGTCGGTGGTGATGATCTGGAGCGGCAGAGCGCTGTTGTTCGGGTTCTGCCGAATGCGCGATCCGGTAACGATGATCGCCTCGCCGACATTCTCCCGGCTGGTGGCGTTGGCATCGGAAACCGGCGTCTCGGCGCCGGTGGGCGTGTTCGCCTCCTCCGTGTTTTCGCTCTCGGGAAGGGTAGTGGTCTGGGCCGCGGCGGGCGCGGCCAGGCCAAGCGTGAGAGCGGCAAAGGCCGTGCCCGAAACCAGACAGGTCTTCAGAGCGCGCGAATCAAGCATTTCCAGTCCCCCTAGATATTTTTTACATCGTTCCCCCGGAACGTTGCGCGATTGGTAACAGGAATGTGACGGAGCGCCAGAGCTTCTTGCACGCCCGCGGCAGCCTCGATAACGGGCACCGCGAAGGGTTGCCGGCGTGCAACACCCTGATCGCGCAAGGCTTTGTTGCGCCGCCGAATCTTATCCCCGTTATCCTATTTATCCACAGGCGGAATTGCCTTGCCCGACTCGGCGGGGGCTGCCAGCTTGTTTGTGTGGCCGGGAACGCGGCGAACCGGAAACGGGACGCAAGCAGCCAGCCACTGCCACCGCGGAGGAAGCGGCGGAGGTTCGCAAGAACCGAAGCAGCGACAAAAGCGACTGGTAAGGGTGTTTGAGGAAGAAGCGCGAAGTGCGCGAATGGCGAAAGCCGGACGCGGGCCGAACCCACTTTCCTCAAGTTCCCGGCACGGGACCTAAGCCTTCGGGCGGAGGAAGCGTGGCGGAACCGGAGCCTTCGGGCAAGGGAACCGCATAGCGGCACCGGACGCCTTCGGGCGAAAGGGAAAGCGACGGAACCGACCGAGGCCGAAAGGTCTCGGCCGGAACCGGTCCGGAAGACGGCGCCGCCTCGGCGACGCCAGCGGAAGGAAGAGTGGGGGCTGGTGGCAACACCGGCCCCCATTTGCGTTTGGGGGACCTGCGCAGCCACGCCGCGGGTCGTCTGGGCCGGGCTTCGGCCTCCCCCACGCAAGCTGGAACGGCGCAACCGCCTCCACGTTTCCCTTCGTGATGCCCAGGCACCCACCCCTTCTCCTCACCGCGCTCGTTCTGGCCGGCTGCGCGGCACCGGCTCTCGACGGCACCGCGCCGGCTTCAATGGGCGCGCTCCCGTCCGGCGCACGCATGTCGCCGGGCGGCTACCTCACGATCCTCGAAGCACCGGCCTCACCGTTTCCGGACGAGCCCCCGCCCGAGCCGCAGGTCGTCGACGACTTCGCCCGCCGAACAAGCTCGCGCGACCCGGCGGTCCGCGCCAAAGCCTGGGAGGACGCCAACGGATCTCCCGCGTTTCAAGCCGAGCTGCAACGGCTTCGCCAGGTCATCGCCCGCGAGGAGCCGGACAATTTCGTCGAAGTGCGGCTGGTCCGCGATCCGGCGGTCGCCGCCGAATTCTGGTTCAAGCGCGAGGCGGCGCAAACCCTTGCCCGCTACACGTCGGATCCGCGCTTCCGCCCGCGCCAGGGCGGCCTCAACCAAGCGGAACTGGCCCGCCTCCAGGCGCTGTGGGTCGGCCGCTCGGGAGAAGGTGCGCTGATCACCACGGTAGGAGTCGATCCATTCACCGGCACCGTGGAGATGAGCATAGCCGTGGAAGAAGCCGAGTTCCGCCGCGCCGCCGCGCAACGCGCCTGGGTGCTCGGCCCGGAGGTCACGTTGCATTTCCCCAAGCCGAGGCTCGCCGCCTTCGCCGATCCTGCTCTGGAGCGCTATGTTCGGGTCTTTCCCCGCGAAAGCAACGCCAAGGGCATCCAACTCCTTGCCGGAAGCACAGGCCGGATCGTGCTGGAGGACGGCTGTTTCCGGCTGGCGAGCCGGGCGGCGGGTGAGCAAGGGCCGCTGGTCCTGTTCGGCCGCGACACGCAATTGGCCCTGGACTGGCAGAACTATCTGGTCGTTCTGGGCGAAGAAGGAGGCCGGCGCTATCGCATCGGGGAGATCGGCTCCTGGCCCGGCCCCAACGGGGTCGAGGAGACCGATCCGCAGGTCCAGGCATTGCGGCGGCACTGCGGCGGCGGGGCGATCGTCAACGTCGCCGAGCCGCAGAGCGAACGCTTGTTCGGCCTGCCGGACCCGGCCTGGGTGGCGGACCATGCCCGGGCAAAGTCGCTGACCTACCGGAAAGCCTGGGGCGTGGTGATAGAGTGCATGGAGCGCCAGGAGGGCCGCGGGCGCCGCAGCATCGAGGCGCGCGACCGCTGCATAGATCAGTTCAACTGAGGCTGCGTCGCGAGGACGGGCTCAGATCCTTTTGATCCCAAGCTCCGCCGCGACGTCCGCCTTGTTCTCGTGCGCATGGCGTGCTTCGAAGCTGCCCTGCTCCGCCCGCGGCGCGATCGACCACATGCCGGGGAGCACGTGGAGGGACAACAAGGCGGCGGTGGCGGCGAAACTGATCAAGGCGGGCTTCATAGGGTGGCTCCTTTAAGTTGAGCCGGTTTGCAGCCTCCAAGTCACCGCCCGATGCCGCGCCGGAGCCGAAAGTGTTTCAATTGTTTCAGAGCGCCCCCGCTCGCCCCGCTCAGCGCGGGCGCTCGAACAGCAGTTCGTCCAGCAGCGCCTGCCCCCACTCGCGCGGCTCGATCGGGTCGAGGCTGCGGCTGTAGTTGCGCTCGGCGCCGATTCCCTCAAGGGCGGTCATCGCGGTGATCACCACAGTAAGGGCCATGAGCCAGGTCATTTCGTGTCGTCGCTGTGCTCAGGCGGCCAGGGTGACGGCCGGGCAGGCCATCTGCAGCTGAAGAACCAGCACCAGCAGAGTGACGAGGGCGATGCCCGCCTGTGCGGCTTCGAAACGGATGCTTTTCATATATTCCTCCAATGAACGGGGGAATTAGGCGGGCGATGCTGCCGCCCCATGTCGCGGCGTGGGCGAAATGGTTTCAATTGTTTCGGGGCGCCGGTCTTTACATACGCCCTCCCCCTCCTTAGATAGCCCCTTCACACCCCATCGCATCGGAACAGGACGCGCCGTCGCGCAGCGCGTTCAAAGCATTGATCGAACGGGGTTTTCAGACGCTGAAGCTGCGGTCTCACCAAGCGAGACTCGCGGCTTTTTGCGTCTTTGGCGTGCCTGAACGATGCGGATGCGGGGGCTCCCCCTGCCCGCTCGACAAGATTCCAGGCCCCTAGGGGGCCGCAGACGAAGGCGACACGAACCACATGGCGACCACCGCTCCCAAGGCTCCGGCAGGCAAGTCGGACCAGGCCCGCTCCACGGCCTCCAAGCGCATCCGCAAGATCTTCGGCAACATCCACGAAGTCTCGGAAATGCCGAACCTGATCGAGGTTCAGCGCGAAAGCTACGAGCAGTTCCTGCGCTCGCGGCCGCAGGACGGCTATGTGTCCGGCCTGGAGAAGACCCTGCGTTCGGTGTTCCCGATCCGCGATTTCGCCGGCACCGCCGAGCTCGATTTCGTCAACTACGAGCTTGAAGAGCCGAAGTACGACATCGAGGAATGCCGTCAGCGCGGCATGACTTATGCGGCGCCGATGCGCGTGACGCTTCGCCTGATCGTGTTCGAGGTCGATCCCGATACGGAAACCCGCTCGGTGCTCGATATCAAGGAGCAGGACGTCTACATGGGCGACATGCCGCTGATGACGCTGAACGGCACGTTCGTCGTCAACGGCACCGAACGCGTGATCGTCTCCCAGATGCACCGCTCGCCGGGCGTCCTCTTCGACCATGACCGCGGCAAGACCCACGCGTCGGGCAAGTATCTCTTCGCCGCCCGCGTTATTCCGTATCGCGGCTCGTGGCTGGACTTCGAGTTCGACGCCAAGGACATCGTCAACGTCCGCATCGACCGCAAGCGCAAGCTGCCGGTGACGGCGCTCTTGCACGCCCTCGACATGAACTCGGAAGAGATCCTCAACACCTTCTACGACCGCGTCACATTCGTGCGCGGCAAGAACGGCTGGGCGATCC
>DASWMM010000221.1:0-5343 GCA_036399755.1 Allosphingosinicella sp. | reverse complement strand
CGTCAACCTGCCGATGGCCGTGTCTCGCGATCTGGTGAGCTGGTCGCACGTCATGGATCCGGCCGATCCCAAAAAGCGCCTCGACGGCATGCCGGTGCTCGCCCCCTGGGTTAAGCCGGGATTTACCTGGGCCCCCGAGGTAATCCAGGTCGGCGGGCGCTGGCTGCTTTATTACACCGCCAACCACCGGAAGAAGGACGTCCAGTGCATCGGCCTCGCGGTCGCCGATAACCCAAAGGGGCCGTATCGCGACTCCTCCGCAGAGCCGCTCGTCTGCCAGTTCGATCTCGGCGGCACGATCGACGCCAACCCGTTTCGCGACTCGGACGGCAAGATGTATCTCTATTACAAAAGCGACGGCAACCGGGTGGGGAAGGGCACCGCCATCTGGGGGCAGCGCCTGTCGGAGGACGGCACCAAAGTCAGCGGCGCCCCGGTGGCGCTGATCCGCGACGATCAGGCGTGGGAGATGAAGCTGGTCGAAGCGCCGGCCATGCTGCGCACGGACGCCGGCTACCAGCTCTTTTACTCGGCGGCCTATTATGGCTGGGACCCGAAGGACCGGCTGTCGCCTTACGCCACCGGCTACGCCGGCTGTTCCGGGCCGCTTGGGCCCTGCACCGACGCGCCGGAAAACCCGATCCTGTTCAGCTTCCGCGACAAGGATTTGGGGTGCCTTAGCGGACCTGGTCACCCAAGCATCTTCCAGGTCGCCGGCCGTAACATCATGGCCTTCCACGCCTGGGCGGCCAACAGCGCGTGCCGCAAGGCCAAGGACGAGCGCTGGCTCTACGTCGCGCCGATGGTGTGGAAAAACGGCAAGCCGCAGATCGGCGCAAGCCTTCGCCCTGCCGCCAAGCCGAAGTAGGGCGGCTGACGGGCGGCGCCTGCCGTCCTGTTCTCGACGTCGAACCGGGCTCCACTCCGTGAAAAGGAGAGGCTGGAGGAGCAAGCTCCCCCAGCCCCAAACTCCGGCTGCTGTGCGCGCTTAGAAGCGGGCGCGGACTCCGACCGAATAGACGCGTTCTTCGTAGCGCACGTCGCGCGGGAAGATGAAGCCGTCCTCGGTGGTGCGGAAGTTGCGGAACGGCTTGCCCAGGATGTTCGACACGTCGGCCGCGATCGTCAGATTTTCGCTGATCGTGTAGCCGATCGAACCGTCGAGCCGCGACACGCCGTTGGTGAACTCGCGCTCGATGATCGCATTCGGCGTCGCTTCGAAGATCTGGACGTATTTGGACCGCGCATTGTAGGCCAGGCGGGCCGTGAGCGGTCCCTTTTCGTAGAAGCCGACCAGATTGTACGACCACTTGGACACGTCCGGAAACTTGATGTCCCGCACGGTGGAACCGACCGGGGCGTCCAGCCTGTTCTTGATATAAGTGACGTTCAGCTCGGTGCCGAAGCCGTGCAGAAAGGTCGGCAAGGCTTCGAAATCGAAGAAGGTGCGGAACTGCCCTTCAATGCCTTGCAGGCGGCCGCTGCGGGCGTTGACCGGTCCGCTGATCCGCACCGGGCCGACGTTTGGAATGTCACGGACCTCCGTTACGTCGATGATGAAGTCGCTGACATCGCGGCGGAACGCGGCCAGGGCAAGGAATCCCGTGCGCGCGAAGTAATATTCAAGCGAGACATCGTAGTTGCTGGACCTGATCGGCCGCAGGTTCGGGTTGCCGCCGCTGCCCGTTTGCACCTGGCCGGGGCCCGGCGGCGGATCGATCCGAAGGCCCGGGCGGAGCTGCCCGAAATCGGGCCGGCGGCGCGTCTCGGTAAAGGCAGCGCGCAGCTGCAGCTTATCCGTGAACTTGGCGCGAATGCTCACGTTGGGCAGATAATCGGTATAGGTCTGGTTGAACTCGACCGGGAAAACCCGGTCGTTGGCCGGGCCGTTGAGAATTTCCTCGCGCGAGCCGCGAAGATCGAACTCGGTGCGGACGGCACGGATGCCAATCACGCCGTCGATCGGGATGCTGCCCGCATCGAAGCCGTAACGCAGTTGCGCATAGCCCGTGTAGGATTTCTCGGCCGCGGTGTAATCGTCCGCCGGTCCGGTCCGGTCCTGCGTGACTTCTTCCAGGCCGGGCTGCGGCAGGCCCGGAAGGAAGCCAGCGATCTGCCGCAATTGAACGAACGCGCTGCGAAGGCTGTCGTGTGTGGGCAGGATCAGGGTGTCGACGCCGCCGTTGCCGTCGCGGAACCGCCACTCGACCGGTTGGAACTGAAGCGGGAAGGCGCTCAACGCACCGCCGGTACCGTTCCTCGTGAATCGTTCGGCGTTGAAGAAGCTTGCATCGCGGGTGTTGTACCGGACGCCGAGGTCGATGGCGCGCGCCCAAGGCGTGACTTCTCGAAGCGTCAGGTCCACTCGCGCCTGCCAATCGTCACCCTTGGCGACGAGATGCCGGTCGAAGATACCGAACGAGCGGTAATTGGCGGGGTTGGTGGTGTCCGATCCGGTAAAGTTGAACTGCGCGCCGCCGTCGCCCGGGCCATCGAACAGGATGTCGATCGTCGGGGAGTTCACAAGCTGAAAGTCGACGTTGTTGACCGTCAGATCGAACCTGCTGTCGGTGCGGGCGATGTCTCCGGAGAGCCGGATCTTGTCGCTTTCCCAGATGGCGCCGCCGGCGATTTGGTAGGTGTCGGTCTTCTCGTTCGTGCCTGCCTGGACACCGTCGGGGACGCAGCAATTGGGGGAGTTCGCGGTCAGACCGCTCGGATATTTGTAAAGTGCGCCCTGGCCGGCGATGCCGACGTTTGTGTAGTTGCGGAACGCGAATAGCGGCACGTTGAACGACCGGTCGGAAACCTCGCGGCGGAAGCCCTGGTAAAGGCCGTCCACATAGAATTGCAGGTTCGAATTGACCTTGTACTGAAGCGCGGCGTTCGCCGAGGGCCGCTTGCGCGTGCCCGCGTTCATGAACAGCCCGACCACGGCCGGCACGCGCACCGTGGAGCCGGCGACGTTGAAGGCGGGCGCGCCGCCAAGGCAGCCGAAATCGAAATTGTCGCAATAAACGTTCGGGTTCGCCGCGCTTGGGTTGATCCCGAAGAAGTCGCCGCTGTTGAAGCGGATGTGGTCCTGGTACGTGAGTTCGGTGTAGCTGACGTTGAGCAGCGCACCGAATTCGCCGCCGTCGCCCACGTCCCAGCGATTGGAGACAAGTACGTTGCCGTTCCAGGCCTTGTCCTTCGCAAGATCGGCATAGGTGCCGTTGAGCGATCCGGCGATCTCCAGGCCCCGGAAGTCGAACGGCCGGCGCGAGCGGACGTTGATCGATCCCGCGAGGTTCCCTTCGATCTGATCGGCGGTCAGCGACTTGTACACTTCCAGCGCGGCGACGCCGCCGGCTGGGAAATCCTGCGGCGCGACGTTGCGCGCCTCGGCCGTGAAGATGTCGCGGCCGTTATAGGTGGTCGCGGGATTGCGAAGGCCGCGAACGAACACGTCGCCCGCCTCCGCCTGGGCCCGCGCGACCGTGACGCCGGGAACGCGTGCAAGCGCTTCGGAGACGGTGCGGTCGGGAAGCTTGCCGATGTCTTCGGCCACGATCACGTCGACGATCTGGTCGGAATTGCGCTTGATGTTCTGCGAGGACTGGAGAGAACGGCGAAGGCCGGTGACGACGATCTCCTCGCCTTCCGCTACCTGGTCGCTGCCGTCGGCGCCTTGCACCGCATCATCGGTCTGAGGCGAGCCCTGGTCGGGAGCGGGCGTGGCCTGCGCTTCGACGTTCGGGTCGGGCGGAGTGGCTGGGGCGGACTGCGCGGCCGCGGGCGCGGCGCCCAGCCCGAACATGGCAAGGCAAGTCGACGAAAGAATGATGGATTTCAGGCGCATGTTTGAGCCTCCCCCTGTGTGAGCCGTCCGGCAGCGGCCCTTTCCCGAGGCCGTCTATGCCACCGGGTATGGCAAGCCCCCACCCGCGTGACAAGCGATTACTCTGGGGAATAGGAGAGCATTTCATTGACGGAGGTTGCGCTCGCGCAACGCTTTTCAGTCGGTTTGGGCGAGCAGCTCGTTGACCCGTCGCTCGGCGTCGGCCAGCGCGCGCTTGGTCGGCTTCTGGCCGTTGAACGCGGCTGCGATTTCCTCGCCGACCAGCCCCTCGATGGCGTTCTGGCGCTGCACCCCGCCGGGCAGCGGCCGGCCGGTGGTGGCGACCTTTGCGATGTTGGCGCGGTGCGGCAGCGCGCGAAAGGCGGGGCTGTCGACCACCGCCTGGAAGGCGGGCAGGTGGCCGGTGCGTGCCCAGTCGAAATTGTGGGCGGCGATGAAGCGGAAGAAGCGGCCGATTGCGAGGCGCTGCTCCGGCGTGCGCTCGCGCTTCGGCACCACCCAGGCATGGCCGCTGACATAGCTCACGTCCGCGCCCCAAAGCCGTGGATAGGGATACACGGTGTAGCTCTGATACAGGGGCCGCCCCGCCGTATTCGCTTCTTTCTCGAACTGGCCGATCATCCAGGTGCCGGTGGGGTAGATGCCGCCTTCGCCCGACATGAAGCTTGCGATCGCCGCCGGCGTATCCTGATTGCGGGTGCTCACCCCCGACGCGGTAATGCCGCGGAAGAAACCGACGATCTGCTCGGCCTGCGGCGTCTGCAGACGGATGTGGTGCGCGTCGGGGAACATCACCGCGTTCTGCGCCAGGAGGTAGGTGTAGAGGTTGCGCGCGGCGTAGGCGTTGTCGCCGACAAGGCTCTGGATCAGATACGGTTTGCCGGTGCGCTGGGTGAACTGCCGCGCCTGCGCGATCATCTCCTCGGGCGATGTCGGCAGGACCGGCTTGCCGCCCCGCATCAGCCCGGCCTGAGCGAACAGCTTCGTGTTGATGTGAAACAGGCCGCCATGGGTGTCGAACGGCAGGCCGTACAGCCTGCCGCCAATGGTCACCGCACTTCGGCTCGCCCCGGTCAGCGCCGAAGGCGCAAGGCCCGCTTCCGCGAGGTAAGGCTCCACCGGCTCGAGCAAGCCTTCGGCGGCGTAGTCGGAAATCACGCCGGTGTGCATGGTGACGAGGTCGGGCGGATCCCCGGCCGCCATTTGCGCGGAAAGCTGCGGGTAACCGGGCCAGGCGACGACGTTGCTGCTGACCTTCACGTCCGGGTTTTGCGCGTTGAACTTGTTGATCATCGCGGTGATGATCCCGCACTCGCCCTCCACCTTCGACACGTCGGTGGCGCCGCCATATTCGGCACCGCATTCGCCAAAGAAACGCTGCAGGTAGATTTCCGCGCGGTCGTCCTTTGCTGCGCCTTTGCTGCAGCTTGCGAGTGCGACCGCCAGACAAAGGGGAAGGAGGAGCCACCTCCAGATTCGTTCGTCCCGAGCGAAGTCGAGGG
>DASWMM010000220.1:0-1621 GCA_036399755.1 Allosphingosinicella sp. | reverse complement strand
CACGGCGGAAGCACCTGCGACCGCCGCGGCGCCCGCCGCGCCTCCCGCTTCGGCTGCCCCTCAGCCGGCACCCCAGCCCGCAGCCGACAAGAAATCGGTTCTCGCCTCCCCCGCGGTTCGCCAGCGCGCCCGCGATCTCGGCATCGATCTCGCCCAGGTGAAATACTCGGGCGAACGCATGCGCCACGCCGATCTCGATGCCTTTCTGATGTACAATGGCGGCGGTCTCTCCCGCTCCGGCGGCGCCCCGCGCCAGGACGAGCAGGTCAAGGTCGTCGGCCTTCGCCGCAAGATCGCCGAGAATATGCAGGAGGCGAAGCGCCGCATTCCACACTTCACGCTTGTGGAGGAGTTCGACGTCTCCGCGCTCGAGCAAACCCGCGCGATGATGAACACCGACCGCGGTTCGAATCCGAAGCTCACCATGCTGCCCTTCCTGGTCACCGCCATGGCGCGCACGCTTGCCGACTACCCGCAGCTCAACACCCGCTACGACGACGACGAGAACGTCCTCTACCGCTCGGGCGCGGTCCACATGGGCATGGCGACGCAAACCCCGAACGGCCTGATGGTCCCGGTCATCCGCAACGCCGAGCGGCTCACCGTCTGGCAGATCGCGTCGGAGATCCTGCGCCTCGCGGAGGCCGCCCGCACCGGCAAGGCGAGCCGCGAGGAGCTCAGCGGCTCCACCATCACCATCTCAAGTCTCGGCCCGATGGGCGGTATTTCCTCCACCCCGGTTATAAATCGCCCCGAAGTAGCGATCATCGCCGTCAACAAGGTGGAGGAGAAGCCGGTGGTGATCGATGGGGATCTGGAAATCCGCAAGCGGATGAACCTTTCGCTGTCCTGCGACCACCGCGTCGTTGACGGATGGGACGCCGCCAACTTCCTGCAGGACTTGAAGAAGCTGGTCGAAGCGCCGCTGCGGCTTCTCTCCGCCTAGCGGGCGTACCTACTCACCCAGCCGCTCCGCGAGCCACAGGGCGTCGGCCGTGGCGGCGGAGGAGGCGGTGTTGTCGAACATGCACCAGGCGGGGCGCCCCGCCTGGCGCGCCTCGCCCAGCGCTTCGGCATACACCTCAAGCCGTTCCGCTCCGTAGGCCGAGCGGTACATCACCGGCGAGCCGTGCAGCCGCCAGTAATCGAGGCCCCGCCAGCCGCCCGGCTCGGCCGCGGCCGGCACCACCGCCGGGTCGGCCGCGACCCGCGCCACCTGCAACCCGGCAAGCAACGCGTCCGCCTCGGCCTCGAACCAGCTTGGGTGGCGCGGCTCGCAGGCGATCGCCCGTCCGCCTCGGGCGCGCAGGTCGGTGAAGAAGTCTTCAGCCACCGCCGCGTCGAAGGCGAGCTTCGGCGGCAATTGCACCAGCAGTACCGCGAACTTGTCGCCGAGCGGCGCGACCTCTTCCAGGAAAGCGGAAACTAGGTCGCCGCAGTCCACCAGCTTCTTCTGGTGGGTAATCGTTTTGGGCAGCTTGGCCGAGAAGCGGAAATCGCCGTCTACGCTTTCCGCCCAGCGCTGCCAGGTCGAAGCGCGGTGCGAGCGGTGAAAGGACGAATTGATCTCGGCGCCCCGAAACCGCGCCGCATAACGCTGCAGGCTCGTCCCCTCCTCGGG
>DASWMM010000219.1:0-2903 GCA_036399755.1 Allosphingosinicella sp. | reverse complement strand
CCGCTCCAGCGAAAACGCTAGTGCAATGCCGAATATCGCCACCAGTGCGGCAAGGGCGCCGTCGAGCTGGGTCTGATCGCCGTTGGTGAGGTGGTAAAAGGCGAAGCCCGAGACCGCGCCCAAGACGACGAGGATCAGCGCCCGCATCGGCCACGGCGCATGGTCCAGCCTGTCGTCCGCCTGCTCCATGCTGCTTCCTCCCCCATATCCCCGTCGGTTCGGGATGCTACAACGCTTGCATCGGCTCATGCCATGCGCTTGTGCAGCCGTGATGCAGGCTTGGAGGATTTGAATGCTGGCGCGGCGGTTCCTGTGGGTAGTGGCGGGGCTGATCGTGCTCGTTCTGGCCGGCGCGGTCGTTTACCGCCTGTATGGCAACGAGCTGATGCGCTGGACCATGGTGCCGGGCAAAGCCTTCGAGGGCGGCCCCGCCCAGGCGCGCGGCGCCTACGACCGCGCCGGCATGTGGATCGCCCGCCCGGACATTCCCGAGAACCCTGCCCTTTGGACGCCGCCTGGCGTCGCGCGCAGTGGCAAGACGGACGCCGCCGTTTTCTTCATCCACCCGACCTCGTTCCTTGAGAAGTCGCAGTGGAACGCGCCCCTCGACCACCCCGATTCGCAATGGCGCGCCCGCTTGTTCGTGCGCAGCCAGGCCAGCGCCTTCAACGATATCGCCGAGATCTGGGCGCCCAAATACCGCCAGGCGACGTTCGGCGCATTTCTCACCAACCAGGCCGACGCCCAGAAGGCGCTCGATTTCGCCTATCGCGACGTGCTGACCGCGTTCGACGTCTTTCTCGCGCGGGTGCCCAAGGACAAGCCGATCATCCTTGCCGGCCACAGCCAGGGCAGCCTTCACCTGATGCGCCTCCTCGCCGACCGCATCGCCGGCAAGCCGGAGGCGAAGCGCGTCGTCGCCGCGTACGTCGTCGGCTGGCCGGTCTCCGCTACCGCCGACCTCCCCTTCCTCGGCCTGCCCGCGTGTGAGCGGAGCGGCCAGGCCGGCTGCGTTCTGTCCTGGCAGAGCTTCGGCGAACCCGCCGATCCGGCTTTGATCACCGATGTCTTCGACGCCTCGTCGGGCCGCACCGGCCTGCCCCGCGCCGGCTCGCCGATGCTGTGCACCAACCCGCTGACCGGGGTGCGCGGCGGCGAAGCGGCGGCGCAGGCGAATATCGGCACCCTTATTCCCAATGCCGAACTCACCGAAGGCGAACTGAAAGTGCCCGGCGTGCCCGCCCGCTGCGACGTCCGCGGCTTCCTGCTGATCGGCAGCGAGGTGCCCGATCTCGGCCCGTTCGTTCTCCCCGGCAACAACTACCACGTCTACGATTACGCCCTGTTCTGGGCCAACATCCGCGCCGACGCCGCGGCAAGGCTTGCGGCGTTCGGGAAGTGAGCATGCCCAGCCCCATCCCGTCATTCCCGCGAAAGCGGGAATCCCGCTTCTTTCCTTCTCCTTGGCGGCGAGGGAAGAACAAGAAGCGGGACCCCCGCTTTCGCGGGGGTGACGGCTGGTGTTTCTGGACCTGCGGTGCATGATCACCACCAGCGCCCCCGAATACCGCGACCTGTTCCCCATGGGCGGCCGCCTGATGGGCCTCGATGTCGGCACCAAGACGATCGGCGTCGCGCTCTGCGACGCAGGCTGGTCGATCGCGAGCGCGGCCCAACTCCTTCACCGCGGCAAGTTCACCGCCGATCTCGCAAAGCTCAAGGCCCTCGCCACCGCGCAGGACGTGAAGGGCCTGGTCATCGGCCTCCCCTTGAGCCTCGACGGCACGGACAGCCCGCGAACCCAATCCACCCGCGCCTTTGCCCGCAATTCGGCCTCGCTCGGCTTGCCCATCCTGCTCTGGGACGAGCGCTGGTCGACCCAGGCGGTCACCCGCACCCTGCTCGACGCCGACGCAAGCCGCGCCCGCCGCGCCGAGCTCGTGGACAAAATGGCCGCCGCCTATATCCTCCAGGGCGCGATCGACGCGCTGACCATGGGCTAAGAACGATGGCCGATTTTCCCCACCGCCACCTGCTCGGCATCGACCAGCTTTCCGCCGCCGACATCCTGTGCGTGCTCGACGAGGCCGAACATTGGGCGCGGTTCAACCGCCAGCCGCGCAAGATCGACGAGCGGCTGAAGGGCCTCACCCAGTTCAACGTCTTCTTCGAGAACTCGACGCGCACGCTGTTCTCCTTCGAAGTTGCCGGCAAGCGCCTCGGCGCGACCGTCGCCAACTTCCACGTCGCCGGCTCCTCCGTGCACAAGGGCGAGAGCCTGATCGACACCGCCCTCACCCTCGACGCGATGCAGCCCGACGTGATCGTCGTCCGCCACGGCGAGACCGGAGCGCCGGCCGAAGTCGCGGCGGCGGTGAACTGCGCGGTGATCAACGCCGGCGACGGCACCGGCGAGCATCCCACCCAGGCGCTGCTCGACGCCCTGACCATGCGCCGCCGCAAGGGCCGGATCGAGGGCCTCACCGTCGCGATCTGCGGCGACATCCGCCACAGCCGCGTCGCCGGCTCCAACATGCGCCTTCTGCCCAAGCTCGGCGCCGAGGTGCGGGTCGTCGGGCCCCCTTCCCTCCTCCCCGACGACACAGGCGGCATCCCCGCCTTCACCGATCTGGAAGAGGGCATCGCAGGCGCGGACGTGGTGATGATGCTGCGCATCCAGCGCGAGCGGATGGAAGAGGCAGTGGAAGGCTCGATCGGCGACTTTCACGCCCTCTACGGCCTCACCCGCGAGCGCCTCGCTTTCGCCGCGCCGGATGCCATCGTCATGCACCCAGGTCCGATGAACCGCGGCGTTGAAATCAGCGCCGACCTTGCCGACGATCCCCACCGCTCGACCATCCTGGAGCAGGTCGAAATGGGAGTCGCGGTGCGCATGGCGGTGC
>DASWMM010000218.1:0-5080 GCA_036399755.1 Allosphingosinicella sp. | reverse complement strand
TAAAGCAGCATCAAAAACAGCAGGATGGGGCCGGAGGCGAGGGAGGCGATCGCCGCGGCGACCGGAACATCATGAGCGAAGCGGTTCATGCGGGGGCTCCTGCGCTGGATCAAAGCACGCGGCGGGCGCGGGCGGCGAGTGTGGGCGCGGCGGTGTCGAGGCGCTCCGCCAGCCGGCCGAGGCGCTTCACCGGGACGGCGGGGAAGAGGTGGTGCTCGAGGTGGAAGAACATGTTGTAGGTGATGAAGTTGATCAGCCGGGAGCGCTGGGTGCGGGCAACCAGCTCCTCGCCGTCGCAGCCGCGGTGGGTGATCCACACGGCGAAGTAGGCGGTGAGGCATTGGGCGAGGAGCATGGTCAGAACGTGGTATTGCAGCGCCTGGAGGCCGAAGGCCAAAGCGGCGGCGACCGTTGCGGCGTTCAGCGCAAGGTCGATCGCCATGCGGCGGCGGGTGCGGGCGTTGCCGCGGCGCCAGGCGGTGGCGCAGAGTTCTAGCGGGAAGAGCGGGCCGTAGAGCAGGACCTGGCGAAAGTTCATTCGTCCGCATTTGCCTTCCACGTCCTCGGCGCGGCCGAGATGGGCGTGGTGGCGCAGGTGGTTGAAGGCGATTGCGGTATTGGAGCCGAGCATGACGGCGCTGAGGCCGTGGATGACCCATTGGTGCCCGCGCGGGCCGAAGCCCAGGTTGCGGTGGATGGCCTCGTGGTTGAGGCGCAGAGCGGTCAGGAAGAACAGAAAGGAACAGGCGGCCGCGATGGGCCAGAGCCCCTGCTCGGCGCACCACCAGGAGCCGAGGAGCCAGGGGAGGGGGTGCAGGCATTCGACGCAGCCATCCCCGAAACGCATCGGGACAAGATCGCGCCACTCGACCTTGCAGGTCAGCGCTCTGACGTCGGGGGATGCGTCGGCCATGTTCGTCCTCCCTTGGACCGAAGTGTAGAGTATCGAAGGGCGGGCGCCTCCCCAGGCGCCCGGATCCTCCTCACCCGGCGTAAGCGGGCCGGTCCTGGCCGCCGAGCCAATCGTTCACCTTTCGGCCGAAGCGGGCAATCGCGCTCATGTTGAAGAAGTGCATGGCGCCGAGGACCACCACCGCAAGGCCGACCTTGCCGCTGAGGAAGCGGATCGCTTCCGGAACCGTGCTCGGTTCGCTGCCGATGCCTAGGGTGAGGGTGATGAAGCCGATGTTGACCAGGTAGAAGCCCACCACCAGCAGGTGATTGGTGGAGCGGGCGACCTCCTGGTTGTGGCCGAAGCACTGGACCAGGAACACCTCGCCGTTCTTTGAAAGCGTGCGTGCAACCCAGATCGTGATGCCGATCGAGATGAGCAGGTACAAAGCGTAGGAGATTTCAACCATGGCGAAGTTCCTTAAGTTCGGTTGTTTCTGTAAATTGCGAAGTATGTAGATGTGGCTAAACGCGTGCGATGCTCGTCGTGGACGCTCCTTAGGGTTTGGGTGTCTTGGCGGCTTTGCCGGCGCCCGGAATGAAGCGGGCGACCTTGGCGCCGAGCTTCATCAGGGTGACCAGGGTGGATTTGGGCAGCCCGCGCACCTGCTCGTACCAATTGGCGAGGGTGGAGATGAATTCGTGCATGCGGGTAATCCGCTCGCGCAGGTGGCGCGGCGCGGTTTCGTCCTTGGCGAGGCGGGCGGAGAGTTCGGCGAGGAAGGCAATGGTCGGATCGATTTCGCGGCGCTTGCGCTCGGCGCTGATCCGGATCAGCATTTCCCAAAGGTCGCTTTCCGCAACGAAATGATCGCGCCGGTCGCCCTCGACATGGACGCGCCGGACGATGCCGTAGCCCTGCAGCTCCTTGAGGCCGGTAGACACGTTGGAGCGGGCGAGGCCGAGCTGGTCAACGATCTCGTCGGCGGGGAGGGGGCCTGCCGAAAGGTAGAGAAGCGCATGGATCTGCGACACCGAGCGGTTGACGCCCCACTGCGTGCCCATCTCTCCCCAGTGGAGGATGAAAGCCTTGGCATCGGGATGATCGGTGACGGACATGTTCGGCCTTTCTGTAATTACAGAAATAGGCGATGTGAGGTGTGGGAGTCAAATGGTTTCGAGCGTTGCGCTCATTTTGCGGATCAGTGGCACCCGAGCCAATCCGTCATGCCGGACTTGATCCGGCATCCACCTTCTTTTGGGTGCGTTCCTACAGAAAGAAGGTGGACCCCGGATCAAGTCCGGGGTGACGGCGGTGGTGCGGCTAGTCGCGGCTCGCGGCGGTGCATCCAGGTAGCCGTTAGCCTCTCAGCCAGCACCACCGTCACCCCCGCGAAAGCGGGGGTCCCGCTTCTTCCTTCTCCCAACTGGGAGTAGAGGAAGGAAGAAGCGGGATTCCCGCTTTCGCGGGAATGACGGGGGGGTGCACTGAACTCGCCGACAGGCGACGGTGCGCTTTCGCTCTCGCCGGCCAGCGGCCCCCGGCAGCCAAGCCAGGAGCGCGCTTATTCCTGGCTGTCCGGCAGGGTTTCCGGGCCGGTGCCGTCGTCGAGGTGGACCTGGTCCTCGTCGGACTCGGGCTGGTGGGCGATCTCGTCGGCGATCAGTTCCTCGGCGTCGTTCTCCGGCTCGTCTTCCTCGTCGATCCGGGCGGCGGAGACGACATGCTCGTCCTTTGCGACCTTGAAGATGGTAACGCCCTGGGTGTTGCGGCCGCCGATCCGGATGTCGCCGACTGTGGTGCGGATCAGCTTGGCCTGGTCGGTGACCAGCATGAGCTGCTCGCCGTTATGCGCCGGGAAGCTTGCCACCACGCAGCCGTTGCGGGCCGAGGTTTCGATGTTGGTGATGCCCTGGCCGCCGCGGTTGGTGCGGCGATATTCATAGGCCGAGGTGCGCTTGCCGTAGCCGTTTTCGGTGACGGTGAGGATGAACTCCTCCGCGTCGCGGAACTCGGCCATGCGCTCGGGCGACAGCGTCGGTTCGTTCTGGTTTTCCTTCCAGGGTGCGGCGCGCAGGTAGGCTTCGCGCTCATCCGCCGTGGCGTTGAAGCCCTTGAGGATGGAGAGCGAGATGACCTCGTCGCCTTCCCGCAGGGTGATGCCGCGCACGCCGGTGGAGGTACGGCTCTGGAATTCGCGGACCGCCGTGGATTCGAAGCGGATCGCCCGGCCGAAGCGGGTGGCGAGAAGGACGTCGTCGTCTTCCTTGAGCAAGGCCACCCCGATCAGGCGGTCGGTTGCATCCTCCTCGAAGCGCATCGCGAACTTGCCGTTGGACGGGATGTTGGCGAACGCATCCATCGAGTTCCGGCGCGCGCCGCCATGGGCGGTGGCGAAGATGACGTGGAGGTTCTTCCACTCGTCCTCGTCCTCCGGCAGCGGCAGCACGGTGGAGATCTTTTCGCCCTCGGCAAGCGGCAGGAGGTTGACCATCGGCCGGCCGCGCGCCTGGGGTGCGCCTTCCGGCAGGCGCCAGACCTTGAGGCGGTAGACCTTGCCGTGGGTGGAGAAGAACAGAACGGGCGTGTGGGTCGAGGTGACGAACAGGTTGGTGACCGCATCCTCGTCCTTGGTGCCCATGCTGGAGCGGCCCTTGCCGCCGCGGCGCTGGGCCCGGAAGGTGTCGAGCGGAGTGCGCTTGATGTAGCCGCCCAGGGTGACGGTGACCACCATCTCCTCGCGCTCGATCAGGTCCTCGTCGTCGATGCCATCGGCGGCGGCGACGATCTCGGTTACGCGGGGCGTCGCATAGGCGGCGGCGACTTCGTCGAACTCCGTCTGCATGACCGCGTAAAGCTTCGTGCGGTCGCCGAGGATGTCGAGGTAGGCGGCGATCGAAATCGACAATTCCCGCAGCTCGCCGCCGATCTCGTCGCGGCCGAGGCCGGTGAGGCGGTGGAGGCGAAGCTCGAGGATTGCGCGCACCTGGGTGTCGCTGAGGCGATAGCTTCCGGCGCCGCCGACATGCTCCACCGATTCCACCAATGCGATGTAGGGGGCGATCTCGGCCACGTCCCATTCGCGGGCGAGGAGCGCCGCGCGCGCTTCGGGCGGGGAGGCGGAGCCGCGGATGATGCGGACCACTTCGTCGAGGTTGGTGACCGCGATCACCAGGCCAAGCAAGATGTGCGCCCGCTCGCGCGCCTTGTTGAGCTCGAACTTGGAGCGGCGGGTGATCACTTCCTCGCGAAACTTCACGAAGCTTTCGATGATCTCGCGCAGGTTCAGCGTTTCCGGGCGGCCGCCGCGGATGGCGAGGATGTTGGCCGGAAAGCTCGACTGCGCCGGGGTGTGGCGCCAGAGCTGGTTGAGCACCACTTCGGGCGTCGCGTCGCGCTTCAGTTCGATGACGACGCGGACGCCCTCGCGGCTGGACTCGTCGCGAATGTCGGCGACGCCTTCGATGCGCTTGTCCTTGGCGGCTTCGGCGATCTTCTCGACGAGGCCGTTCTTGCCGACCTGGAAGGGGATCGCGGTGAGCACGATCGACTGGCGGTCGCCGCGGCCCGTTTCGACCTTGTGGCGCGCGCGCATCATGATCGAGCCGCGGCCGGTGTGGTAGGCGCTCCGCGCGCCTGCCTGGCCGAGGATCAGTGGGCCGGTTGGGAAATCGGGCGCGGGGACGATCTCGATCAGCTCGTCGATCGTGATGTCCGGGTTGGCGATATAGGCGGTGCAGGCCTTCAGCACTTCGCCCAGATTGTGCGGCGGGATGTTGGTCGCCATGCCGACCGCGATGCCGCCGGCGCCGTTGACCAGGATGTTGGGAAAGCGCGCCGGCAGAACCTGCGGTTCGTGCTCCGACGCATCGTAGTTGGGCTGGAAATCGACCGTATCCTTGTCGATGTCGTCGAGAAGGGCATTGGCGACCCGCGCAAGCCGCGCCTCGGTGTAACGCATCGCCGCTGGCGGATCGGGATCCATCGATCCGAAATTGCCCTGACCGTCGATCAGCGGCACCCGCATCGACCAGTCCTGCGTCATGCGGGCAAGCGCGTCGTAGATAGAGCTGTCGCCGTGCGGGTGATATTTACCCATCACCTCGCCGACCAGGCGCGCCGATTTGCGATAGGGACGCCCGGCAATGAATCCGGCTTCCTGTGCGGCATAAAGAATGCGCCGGTGGA
>DASWMM010000217.1:0-3424 GCA_036399755.1 Allosphingosinicella sp. | reverse complement strand
CATCCATGTGGCGAAAGGCGACCGGGATGCGTTCGCCCAGATGCTTCAGCGCGCCTATCGCGCCGGCAAGGCGGAGGCGCCGGGGCGGCTCGAACTGGAGGCGGTCCGGAGCTTCGCGCACCAGGCGCCGGAGCTTGTCATCGTCCTCTCCAGCCCGGTGGAAGGCACCAAATTCCCGGCGTGGGAGCAGGAATTGTCCTGCGGCGCGGCGTGCATGAACCTCCTCCTCGCCACCCACGCGCTCGGCTTTGCCGGCGGCTGGGTGACCGGCTGGGCAGCCTTTTCGCCCGAGGTGCTGGACGGCCTCGGCGGGCGGCCTGGCGAGCGGATCGCCGGCTTCTTCTTCCTCGGCAGCCTCGGCGCAGAACAGGAGGAGCGGCCAAGGCCGGAACTGGACTCGGTGGTGAGCGAGTGGCGGCCGTGAACCAAGTTGCCAGCCCAACCCGTCACCCCCGCGAAAGCGGGGGTCCCGCTTCTTCCTTTTGGGCACGAAGTAGAAAGAAGCGGGATTCCCGCTTTCGCGGGAATGACGGGAGGGCGCAACCCTCCCTTGACCCCCTCGCCGTATTACTACAGTATAGCAGCAATGAGCGAAGAACGCCCCGTCTACCTCCGCCTGCGCGACACGATCGCGGCGATGATTCTTGAGGGCAAGGTGCGGGAGGGAGACCCCCTCCCCTCCGTGCGCAGCCTCGCCGCCGAGCACGGCGCCAACCCGCTCACCGTTGCCAAGGCCTATCAGACCTTTCAGGACGAGGGGCTGGTGGTGGTCCGCCGCGGCGTCGGCATGTTCGTCGCGGATGGCGCCTCAAGCCGGCTGCTGTCCAACGAGCGCAAGGAATTCCTGGAGCAGCGCTGGCCCGCCGTCGTCGCCCAGATCCGCCGCCTCGGCCTCGATCCCCAGGACCTGCTCGAGCGCGCCGACGCTTGACCCGGCGGCGCCGTCTGCTGATCGGCACCGCAATCGCCGCGGCGGCCGGGCTGGCGCTGCTCGGCTGGAGTTACCGCACGGCGCGGCTCGACCCGGCGGTGCGCCATGCCGAATATGCGCTCCCGGGGTATGAAGGACGGGCGCTCACCGCCCTGCTGATCTCCGACCTCCACGTTGCCGGACCGGATATGCCGCCCGAAAGGCTGGCGCGCATCGTCGGGCGGATCAACGCGCTCAAGCCGGATCTGGTGCTGATCGCCGGGGATCTGGTCAGCGACAAAGGAACCGCCACGCGGCGCTATTCAATGCGGGAGGCGGTGGCGGCGCTTGCCGCGCTTCGTCCGCGGCTCGCCACCGTGGCGGTGCTCGGCAACCACGACCATTGGCGAAGCGCCGGAGAAGCGGTGGCGGCGCTGGACGCGGCGGCAATAACGGTTCTGTCCAACGATGCGGTGCGCATCGGCCCGATCGCCGTCGGCGGGCTGGACGACGATTATACCGGCCAAGCCAATTTGCCCCGCACCCTTGCCCGGCAGCGTGAGGTCGGCGGCGTGCCGATCCTGCTCAGCCACAGCCCCGATCCGTTCCCGGAACTGCCCGCCGGCGCAATGCTGATGCTGGCCGGCCACACCCATTGCGGGCAGATTCGGCTGCCGCTGATCGGCGCGTTGTCCACCATGTCGGACTATGGCAACCGCTATGCCTGCGGGCTGGTGCGAGAGGGAGGCAGAACCTTGATCGTGAGCGCAGGTGTCGGCACCAGCATTCTTCCGCTGCGGCTTGGCGCGGTCCCGGACATGTGGCTCATCCGGCTGGTGCCGGATAGCGCGCGGAAGAAGGAGGCGGTTCGCTAGGCGGAAGCCGCCGCATGCGCCGGTCAGTGGCCCGCGTGGTTTTCGGTCGTATCCGCCGCGGCGCCCGCACCGGCACCGGCACCGGCCGAAACCTTGGGCGGCGGCACGGGGTCGCCCTTGGCGTGGGGCTTGGCGCCCTGGCTCTTTGGCGCGACGGGGGTGGCGGTGGCCTTGGCCTGAGCCTTGCCGGCCGCTTCCATCGCCTGCTGGCCCGGGGAGCCCGGTTGTGAAATCGGCGCGGTGACGTTCTGGTCTTCGATCTGGTCCGCTGCGTTCTCAAGCACCGCCGCGGCCTCGGGCGTGGACTGGCTGGCGGCGTCCTTCAGGGCGGCGGCGGTGTTGTCCGCCTCCGTGTTTCCACCGCAGGCGGCAAGGGCGAAAGCGGCGGCGAGCGCGAAAGCGGGGGCGGTGCGGATCATGATGGTCCCTCAGGCTAAAGGTTTCGCCAATGAACGACGGGTGGGCCGAAGGGTTGCCGAGGTGACGATGCCTCCGGGCGAAGGCTCTTTAACGAAGGTGCCCCGCACCTTCACTAAAGAGCCTTTTCATAAATGCGGTAGACCTTGTTGATCCTGGCATCGAGCGCTTCGGCCATGGAGACCATCGGGCCGTTGCTTTCCAGGATCCAGCCGAACTCGCCGCGGACCGTGCCGTAGCGAACGATCGCCTCGCGGCGGATGAATTCAACGAGCATGAAGGCGAGCTGGCTCGCCAGGCGGGTAGACTGGAGGCGCTTCACGACGCCCATCAGCGGCACGCGCATGGTCCTCGTCTGCGGCTTGCGCAAACGCAGGAGCAACTTCGCCCAGCCGAAGGGGAAAAGGCGGCCGTTGAGGTCGCGGGTGAGTTCGTTCAAATCCGGCAAGGTCATCATGAACGCGACGGGCTCTCCATCCACTTCGGCGACGCGGATCAGGTCTTCGAAAACGACCGGCTTCAGCTTCTTGCCGGCGTAGGCGATCTCGCTTTCGGTCAGCGGAATATAGCCCCAATTGTCCGACCATGCGTCGTTGAGGATGCCGAGCAGCAACCGGGCTTCCTCGTCGAACCTGGACTTATCGACCGGGCGAATGCGGATGCGCGGGTTCTTTTCGCCCGACTTGACGATGCGGTCGACGATCGGCGGAAAGGGCGTTGTGACGTCGACGTCGTAGGTGAAGAGATCCTTGATGCCGAGGTAGCCGTGCGCCTCCACCCATCCTTGGTACTCGGCCTTGTTGTGGCCCATCATCACCGTCGGGGGATGATCGTGGCCTTTGACTAGGAGGCCCGGCTCGTCCCAGATCGACAAGCTGAACGGGCCCATCGAGCGGGTCATGTCGCGGCCCCTGAGCCAGCTTTCGGCGCGGTGGAGAAGGGCGCGGGCGACCTCCTCGTCTTCGGCTTCAAGCATGCCCCACTGCCCGGTGCCCTGGCCCATGTGGACCTGGACGAGCTGATCGACCTGCGCGGAAATGCGGCCGACAACCTTGCCGTCACGCTCGGCCAGGAACAAACGCGCTTCGGCATGTTCGAACCACGGGTTGGTGCGCGCGTCGATCAGGCCGTGCACTTCCGTCTTCAAGGGCGGCACCCAGTTGGGATCGTCCTTGTTGAGGGAATAAGCCAGGTCGACGAAGGTCTTGCGGTCTGCGGCGTC